>DGXE01000031.1:10003-101137 GCA_002395525.1 Ruminococcus sp. UBA4240 | reverse complement strand
TAATCCGCTCCAAAGGCTGTTGCATAAGCGACAGCCTTTCTTTTGTTCCGTTGTATCAGAGCGCCACCTTGCCAAGTGTGAAAGCCGCAGAATCAGAGATTCCTGCTACCAAGTTCGAGCCGTGATACTTTTCATAGGCAGTTTTCACTCTGTATCATTGGAATGAGATATGTTGTACAAATTAACATACATTTGTGTGTTTTGACTATTGACAATGAGAACATACAATTGTATAATGTAGAAAAAACATACAAATGTATGTCATTAGAAAGGGTGAGCTTATGATCAGACTTCCGGATACAGAATTCTCCGTTATGAAGGGCTTGTGGGAATATGATACTCCCATATCTACGGCAGAGCTGCGTGTACATCTCGAGAAGCAGAGACCATGGAATATGTCCGCTTTGCAGGTAGTGCTGTCAAGGCTTGAGGAAAAGGGCTTTGTTAAAAGCGAAAAGCAGGGGAGAAACCGATATTATAAAGTGCTGATCTCAGAAAAGGAATACACCGGCAGCGAGAGCGGCACATTTTTCGGACGATTTGGGAAAAGCGGCGTCACCGACCTTGTGGCAGGACTTTATGCTGACAAAAAGATCTCCGATGATGATCTGAACGAACTGATGGAGTATATCCGCTCATTCGGAAAGTGAGGTATATATGCACTATAACTTTTTTGAACTTCCATTTGTCTCGTATGCTGCAAGTGTTACTCTCTACATTATCCTTGTGCTGCTCCTGACCGAGCTCATCCGCAGATGCTTTTCAAAAAGCAGGCGGGGCTTTGCTGTATACTTTATCCCGATCTCACTATTTTTATTTATGTTTCCGGTCCACACAGAGCTATTGCCCGGGATAATACGCATAAATGCTTTTGATATGCTGCTCTGGTCATATTCTCAAGCAAATACTGATTTTGTGGATCTTGGCCTTATACAGGGATACGGCACGACTGATCCCGAGGCCTCTGATCTCACACTCTCTGAAATGCTCTTTGCCGTGTGGCTTATAGGCTTTATAGTAAGCGTGGTTATCGAGATAGTAAGGTACTGTCGGCTAAGACATGACATAAGCCTGTATTCGATCAAATGCGCTGATGAACGTATACTGTCCTGCATATCCGAAAATAGTAAGGGAAAAGCGCCTTCCGTTCTCATTTACAGCAGAGCTTCTACACCTTTTGTAACAGGACTGTTTCGCCCTGTCATACTCCTGCCTCATACGGCTTGGTCGGATGAGGAGCTTCGGCTGATACTGCGCCATGAACTTACCCATATCAGAAGAAAGGATATACTTGTAAAAATTATCTTTGTGGCTTTTCGCTGTCTGAACTGGTATGATCCTTTGATCTATATACTGTGCCGCAGAGCCTTCGAGGATATGGAATTCTCTGTTGATGAAAGCGTAACACGGGGTTCAGACAGCGAAGAAAAGCTCTCCTATTCTCAGATGATCATTCATACAGCTGCGGGGAAAAGCTGTTCGGACTGTACTACCTGTCTCAGCCTCAGCGGGAAGGTGCTGAAAAAGCGGGTGGATGCTATTATGCTGGATAGGCACACCTCTCTGATACCTACCGTACTTGCTCTGTCTGCTATGCTGACTGCATATTTACTTATCATCCCGGTGTCCTACCCGCCACGGTGGGCAAACAGCAAGATACCCGTAAACTTCGTGCCGATCCCCATTGAAAAGGATCCGATCATAACCGATGAATCACTCAGGTCTGTTGTGGCAGAGAGCTTTGAGGATGCGGGATATACATATCTTGAGACCCTTCTTGAAAACTATATGCGTGATGATATCCCGGAATATTACCGCATTACAGATTATCACATTGAGCATACATCCGGAGTCGACAATACTACACAATACTCTACAACAGGTTCATTAAATGATACTGATATGCATATTGTGCGCTACCGCTATATTTACAGGACATACAATGAATGCGGCAATACTGTTCACGACAAGCAGCTGCCCTTACCAACATTCAACGGCCTGAACAGAAATGACATAGTCTCATTTGTAGTACACTTAATAGGTCCCTCTGACAAGGAGGGGTTTTATACCTATCATATTGATGAAATAGGCTCTGACAACCTTTCATCCGTACATACATCCTTCTATCATTTCGAGAATTTCATCCCGTCCATAGAGCAGTATTACAGCCACCTTGCCTATGGAGGCTTTCTTGACAGGGATAATTCCGACAGTGAAGCACTGGCTCATGACGTTACAGAGTATCTGCATACCAATAATATACCATCGGAAAGCAAGTCTCTCGGCTTGTTTGAATACTGTGGATATGACTATGACCTTGAAACAACACAGGCGACAATCTACGGGAATGTCTATACAGCCGCTCCCCATGGTGTAAAGATACAGATATACCCGCCATGCTCCTCTTTCCATATCACAGGGAATCTTGTGACCATCACCTGTACAGACCTCTACCCTTCAATAGAATACCATGACAGCTTTGATGTGATAGATTTTCAGGGTATTTCGGACACGCCCAACGCAGAGAATGCAAAGGCACGGCTGGATCATATGTCAACACCCCGTGACGGAACAGATTTTACAGTATTGGATTATAGGAACATCAGGGAAGAAAACGGCTCCTACTATGCCGATGTGCGCTTCAAAGGCAGACTGGAGGGAGTATACTCTGTCATGAGCTTCATCAATGACCATGGCGGAGAAGACAACTGGTACTTGGAGCACGTTAAGATAATATAGCATAATCCTGTTTCTTACCACTATACCAATCTCTGACAAATAAGCCACATTATAAGATGTATAGTCAGAAATACTGTGGCTTATTCTGACAATGAGCAACAATTAACGAATGATGTCAAAAATTTGATTATAATGAATATCCCGTCAAGTTTACTTCTGATTATACAGTTGAAAACTTATGTAATAAAATCCAAAGATTTCATTTTTTAAAGTATTGACAATATCGTAAATTTATAGTATAATAACAATGAAGAAGATGTGACATTGTACAGTTGTGCCTGTAGAAATGTAAAATCTTTGTAAACATTTTAGAAAAGGATTGACAAGGCTATGACAATGCGGTATACTCTCGCAAGCAAGCAAGCAAGCAAGCAAGCAAGCAAGCCATAACTGTGCCCTTTTCACAATTTCATCTGTAATGAGCGTATCACATGGGATAGGTGTTTTTCGTGTGGTACGCTTTTGCTGTCCGGGGCTCGATGGCTGAAAAATGAACAGTAAAATACAAATATTAAAGGAGGTTACTATGACACACAAAGTTAAAAGCAGGCTGATGAACATATTCATGGCTCTTGCACTGGTCATCAGTGCATTGGCTGGCGTTTTGCCCGTCCCAAGCATAAAGGCAGAGGCAGAGCCGGATTACCTGACTTTCACCGCAGAAGATGACGGCTCTTCTGTTACGGTAAATCTTAAAAATGGAACACTTGAATACAGCAAAAACAATGAAGATTGGGCTGCATATAAGGCGAATAAAAAAGTAACACTCAATAATGGTGAAAAAATCCGTTTTCGTGGAAATGGCAACAGTGTATTATTTAGCCAAGTAAAACATGTGAAAACCACAGGTAAAGTTGCTTGCAGCGGTAATATCATGACGCTTTTGAACTATACAGATCCTGCAAACGCAACAATTGGAGAAGAGTGCTTTGCGTATATGTTTAGCGGCTGCACCGGGCTGACATCAGCCCCTGCGCTCCCTGCAACAACTCTGGCAAGCAGCTGTTACTATCAGATGTTTTATGGCTGCACCGAGCTGACATCAGCCCCTGCCCTCCCTGCTACAACTCTGGCAGACAGCTGTTACTATGATATGTTTTACGGCTGCACCGGACTGAAAGAAGCACCAGCCCTCCCGGCTACAACTATGGCAAACAAATGCTACTATGAGATGTTTTATGGCTGCACCGGATTGACAAATGCACCTGCCCTTCCTGCAACAGCTCTTGCAAATAACTGTTACGATAGTATGTTTTACGGCTGCACCGGGCTGACATCAGCCCCTGCCCTTCCTGCCACAACTCTGGCAAATAACTGTTACTATCAGATGTTTTATGGCTGTACCGGACTGACAGAAGCGCCTGCGCTCCCTGCAACAGCTTTGGCAAAAAGCTGTTACTATAGTATGTTCAGCGGCTGCATCGGTCTGACAGAAACACCTAAACTGCCTGCAACAACTCTGGCGACCTTCTGTTGTCAAAGTATGTTTAGCGGCTGCATAGGTCTGACTGAACCACCTGTGCTCCCTGCAACATCTTTGGCTGATAGTTGTTACTCGTATATGTTTTTCAACTGCACAGGGATCAAGCTGTCGGAAACGCAGGATAAGTATTATAACACAGAATACAGGATCCCTGCTTCCGGTGAAGGCACAACAGCCAACAATCCGCTTAGTCATATGTTTAGGGATACCGGCGGGACATTCACAGGAACACCCAGCATAAATACTATTTACTATATCCATAAGGAAGCCGCCGTAACTTACACCAAAGTTGAAGCCAAAGCAGCGACTTATGAAGAAGCCGGCAACATTGAGTATTACACGGATGGGAATGGCAATTACTACACCTGTGACAACACAGACTATACCCTGGTAACTGCTGATGCTGTTGTTATTCCTAAACTCACCGCATATATGCAGATAGATACCGACAGCAGCAACGGCGTTGACGTAAACATCTGCGCTCCGCTACCCGAGGGTGAAGACATCAGTGATTACAGCATTCAGCTCGGTGATACCGTACAGCCTTTCAACGCTTGCAGCACCGTTGAGATCAATGAGAAGACCTATTATCTTGTGAAGGTCACCTGTCCTGCCAAGCACATGGCAGACGAATATGCCTATGCTGTATTGAAAAATAATGCAGCTCAGGCAGGTGCAAGCGGAACGGTATCTGTCCGTGGGTATGCAGACTATGTTATTGGCGGAGAATATACTGATCCCGTTAAGAAGATATGCCGTGCGATGCTTGCCTATGGTACAGCTGCACAGACTTACTTCGGGCATAATATCACTGACCTTGCAAACAGTAACAACAGCACAGGCGAAGGCGCAGATTATTCAAACGTGACTGTTCCCGAGAGCGTGTTTGATAAGACCGGGCTGAACAAAGCCCTTGCACAAGCCCCTGTTGAATACGTGGGCATGAGCCTGACACTCAATCACGATACCTATATTTCCCTCGCATTCAAGGTAACAAGCGGCACTCAGGAAGAGGCTGTTGCCTATGTGAACGAAAACTTTACTCTTGGCGGAAAGGCTGTTTCGGCTGAGAAAAACGGCACAAAGTTTGTTGTTATCAGACAAAAGGACATCTCTGTCAAGAACCTGGTGGATGATATTGCACTGGGCTTTGGCAATACTAATTATACGGTCAATGCAATGCAGTATATGACGCTTGTAAATGCCGGCGAGGATACAAATCTGCAAAATGTATGCAAGGCACTCTATAACTATCATCTTTGCGCGATAGAGTAAGGAGAGATCAGAATGGAAAAAAAGAAATATGCGGATCCCGAAACGGAGATAATAGTGTTTCAGGCTCTGGATGTTATGTGTGCATCCAATCTCGTACTCGAAGAGAATGAACTTCCGTTCCAGTCATGATGAAGAAAGGCTATATAACCTCAAAACAGAGATCAAGGAGTTTGGGATAGATGGTGTCATCATGACATCACAGGCTGAAACTCCCATGCCATGGATACCGATTGGTCAGTGATGCTGAGAGCTTCACATATTCGCAGGCTATAACTTGCTGTGTGCGGATCGGCAACATCATCCGACAAAAAAGATATGCTGCGCTCAGCCCGTAAGGTTGAGCGCAGCGTTTTCTTTTCAGAGGGCTGCCGGCAGCATGCAGCCAAAAATATGTGAACTGCCGCTTTTTTACGCAAGAACGGACAAACTTCTGATATCTTTACAGTGTGATGTACTTCACCCCAAGCTTGCGGAGTTCTTTCCTCATCTTCTGTACATTATCATCAGGAAAACGCCTTCCGATGCAGTTTTCGAGCATAACGACCCTGACCCCTGTTTTTACTGCGCCCTTTGCGGTAGCTCCTACGCAGCCGCACTCGTCCAGACCGCACAGTATGACCTCATCGTAGCCCTTCTTTTCCATGTGCTCTCTGAAACTCTTTGATGAATAGGTATCGGGGAAATTCTTCTCAAAATACAGGTCAGAGACAATATCAAGTCCGCCGTACAGCTCTGCCCCTTCTGTCCCTTTTATGGAAAAGCCTATGATCCATTTGTTGGTGATGATATTGGGGAACATCTGCGCAATGTAGATAATATCTGCGCCCTGCTCCTTGTAGAATGAGACTGCTTTGTTCACGGAATCCACCAGTTCGCCTGTGTTGTATGAGAACATAGGCTTTCTTTTATCCCACAGGTAGTCGTTCTGCATATCTATGACTATTAGTGCTTTTTTGTCTTCCATATGATCACCCCAGAATAATGATGAAAATATTATATCATAATGAATATTCCGTGTCAATAATATTTTTGAAATATTATTGAGAAACCGATATAAAAAAAGATTGAGAATTAATCCGAAATGTCTTGTAATATCTTTTAAAATATGGTATAATTTACAGGATTATGTACATCAACTAACAGTAAAGGAGCGTTCAGATGCACAAGGAATTTCTGATGGGCAATGCAGCCATTGCCCTTGGTGCCATAGCCGCAGGACTGGATACAGTGTCAGGCTATCCGGGGACGCCTTCATCCGAGGTGCTTGAGACCGTTGCAAAACACAATGACGGCCATATATATGCAGAGTGGAGCGTAAATGAAAAGGCCGGTATGGAGCTTGCCGCAGGCGCTGCATACTGCGGTGCATATTCTATGGTGACAATGAAGCAGGTGGGACTGAATGTGGCTTCCGACCCGCTGATGAGCCTTGCATACATAGGTGTAAAGGGCGCTATGGTGGTGATGGTGGCGGATGACCCGGGACCCATATCCTCCCAGACAGAGCAGGATACACGCACCTTTGCTGCATTCTCAAAGCTTCCCTGCTTTGACCCCTCCACCGTGCAGGAGGCTTACTGGATGATAGGGGAGGCCTTTGAGTATTCCGCAAAGTACGGTACTCCCGTGCTGTTCAGACCCACTACCCGTGTCTGTCATGCCTATGCATCAATAGACGTGCTTGACAGGGACGAATACAAAACACATGAAAACGGCGGCTTTGTAAAGGATAAGCGCTGGGTCATCTTCCCGCAGCTTTCCTATAACAGTCACATAGCCATAGAAAAGCGCAACAGGGAGCTGGGGAGCGTTTTTTCCGGATATAAGCGAAATGTCCTTACTCACGGCACCCTGTCAAGGAACGGCAAGCGCCTTGGGATAGCAGCAGGCGGCATATCCTATGCCTATGTATCCGAATGTATCGAAAGCCGAGGTCATGTGCCTGCCCTGCTGAAAGTCTCCACACCATTCCCTTTCCCCGAAAAGCTGGCTGTGGATTTCCTTTCCAGTGTGGATGAGGTGCTCTGCCTTGAAGAGCTTGATCCGGTCATAGAGCGTGAGCTTGTGTTCCTGTGCGGCAAATATCATCTTGATACTGTTATAAGAGGGAAGTACACAGATGATGCGGTATTGGCGGGGGAAAACTCCGCTGACTATACCAAGGAAACTGTTTGCCGCTTCTGCGGGTATGATGTGGCTTTGCCTGCGGCGCTGCCTCAAAGCCCGGAGCTCCCGAAACGCCCGCCGGTGCTGTGTGCAGGATGCCCTCACAGAGCCTCCTTCTATGCGGTAAAACGTGCTATGAAGGTGGAAAAGGCTGTATTCTGCGGTGATATAGGGTGCTATACCCTTGGCAATGCAATGCCCCTTGACATGGTGGATACCTGCCTTTGCATGGGTGCAGGGGTGAACATAGCCCAGGGCATAGGCAGGATAGAGCCTGATACAAAGTGCTTTGCCTTCGTGGGCGATTCCACCTTCTTTGCCTCTGCGGTGACAGGGGTCATAAACGGTGTATACAATCAGGCGGATATGGTGCTTGTAGTGCTTGACAACTCCACCACCGCCATGACAGGCCATCAGCCTCATCCCGGCACCGGGCGCACAATGATGGGAGAAGTCGTGGAAAAGGTAGACATTGAAAGCGTTCTGCGGGGCGCAGGTGTCACCGTTGTTGAAACGGTGGATCCCTTTGATCTTGCCCATGCCATAGAGGTGGTGCGGCAAACTGCCGAGAAAAAGGGTGTCAAGGCTATCATTTTCCGTTCTCCCTGTGCCGTGCTAATTAAGCCCTCAAAGCCTCTTGCAATTGACAAGTCCCGCTGCACCGAATGTAAAAACTGCATAAGGCAGTTAGGCTGTCCCGGGCTTGTGCTTGACGATGAGGGCAGGGCGATGATAGAGCCTGCTCTGTGTACAGGCTGCGGACTGTGTGCGCAGGTCTGTCCTGCACACTGTATAGGAGGGGCTGGCAATGACTGATCTTATCATTACGGGTGTTGGCGGTCAGGGTATCGTCCTCACATCAAAGCTGATAGCGGCGGCTGCAATGGAAAAGGGCTATGATGTCATGAGTGCGGAGACCATCGGCATGGCGCAGAAGGGCGGCTCGGTGGTGAGCTGTCTCAGGATAGGTAATGCTATAAAGGCGCCTATGTTCCCGAAGGGCTCCGCTGACATACTCATAGGCTTTGAGCCTGCCGAGACGGTAAGAATGCTGCCGTATCTGAAAAAGGGCGGCACCGTTATACTGAATACTCACCCCATAATGCCTGTAACGGCGGCACTGACAGGGGGTAGCTACAGCGGCAGTGACATGGTACACTACCTCGAAAGCCTTGATATACGGCTTGTAAGTCTTGATGCAGATAAGCTGTGCCGTGAGGCAGGCTCACCGAAGGTGCTCAACATGATAATGCTTGGGGCAGCGGTAAACAGCGGGGTACTTCCCTTTACCCTTGATGATGCCGAGGCTGTTATGCGAAAAACGGTGAAGCCTCAGTTTGCTGAAATGAATGCAAAGGCGCTGAGATGCGCAGTGACAGCTTAACGCTTAAATACATAAAAAGGACTGATAATCATGAAGATCTCTGAAAAACAGCTTGCACAGGTAAATGACAGAATTAAAGCCCTTATCAATGCAGACAGCTTTTACGGGAAAAAGCTGAAGGAGGCGGGTATCACCGAGGTGCGCACTCCGGAGGACTTTGAGTCGCTGCCCTTCTCTGAAAAGAAGGATCTGCGTGATGCCTATCCCCTGGGGCTTATGACAGCCCCCGAGGAGGAGATAGTGCGCATACATTCATCATCGGGCACCACCGGCAAGCCTGTTATCATACCCTACACAAAAAAGGACGTGGAAGACTGGGCTACTATGTTCGCACGCTGCTATGAGACAGCAGGCATTACAAGCAAGGACAGGATACATATTACCCCGGGCTATGGTCTGTGGACAGCAGGTATAGGCTTTCAGGCGGGCTGCGAAAAGTTAGGTGCAATGGCTGTGCCCATGGGTCCCGGCAACACGGACAAGCAGCTGGAGATGATGACAGCTCTTAAATCTACAGTGCTGTGCGCTACATCCTCCTATGCACTTTTGCTTGCAGAGGAGATCGCAAAGAGAGGGATAAAGGATCAGATACATCTGAAAAAGGGTGTTATCGGCTCTGAAAGGTGGAGCCAGAAGATGCGTGACCGCATATCCAAGGAGCTTGGCATAGAGCTTTACGACATCTACGGCCTTACTGAGATATACGGCCCCGGTATCGGCATAAACTGCGAATATAACACAGGGATGCACATTTGGGACGACTTTATCTACCTTGAGATAATCGACCCTGTAACGGGAAAGAATGTGCCTGACGGCGAACAGGGTGAGATAGTCATAACCACTCTTGTAAAGGAGGGCGCACCCCTTATCCGTTACCGTACACACGACTTGTCAAGGATAATCCCCGGAAAGTGCCCCTGCGGCAGGGAATATCCAAGAATAGACGTTATAGCCGGCAGAACGGACGACATGATGAAGATAAAGGGCGTCAACGTGTTCCCCTCACAGATAGAGGAGGTGCTGGGCACATTCCCTGAAATTTCCTCTGAGTATCAGATACGCATATCCCACCTTGACGGAAAGGATACCATGCGCATCTATGTTGAGACCACAGGCGACAACAGCTTTGCTGACCTTTCGGAGCGCATTGCGGCAAAGATAAAGAGCGCCATCGGCTTTACACCCATAGTAAAGGTGGTGGAGATAGGCGTTCTGCCCCGCTCCATGAAAAAGACAGCCCGTGTGATAGACGAGAGATTTGACTGATGAAGAAGCTGAAAAATGCGGATGAGCTTATCGCCCTTGCGGATAGGGCGGGCATACTTCCGTACTTTGACTGCGGTGCGGGGCTTTCCGTATGGGAATGTACCAACACCCGGGACTGGTGGACAGATACACAAGCTGATCCCTGGGTGTGGCGTGAGGTGGCTGCAAGGAGCCGCAAGGTGGTTTACAGCAAGCTGTTTGGGGGAAAAGCGGGGTTTGTATCCCTACGACTTTTCCCTGACCTTGCCAACATCCGCCGTGACGGCTACGACTTTGATGCCCGATATGAGGACGGCCTTGCAAAGCTACGGGAAAAGCGCATAATGGACTGCTTTGACAATGAGCCCTTCATACCCTCTCATGTGCTGAAAAGCACCGCAGGCTTCGGCAAGGGGGGAGAGAAGAATTTCCCCGGCATAGTTACCGGTCTTATGATGCAGTGCTATCTCGTGACAGCCGATTTTGCCTATAAGGTAAGCAAAAAGGGGGAGAAATACGGTATGCCCGTGTGTGTCTATGCCCGCCCCGAGGATCTCTGGGACATGAAGGGCTATGACGTGGATATCTCTGTTTCAAGGGCACGTCTTGAAAAGGCGCTGGCTCCCTACTACGATGATAATGTGATAGAATTGCTCATAAGCGGGAAATAGAACAGGAGAATACAATGAAAAAGAACAGATGCTTTGCAGCAGCCCTTGCGGCAGTGCTTTTCACAGGGTGCGGTTTGACCGGGAAAAGCAGTGAGACAGGAGTGCTCACAGATGCATACTCTGCTGCTGAGGACAGCATATCTGTGACAGGGGAGAGCCTTGCTGCAGAGGAGCCCTCGGCACAGGAAAGCACCGTCACAGCGGCGGAAACATCCTCAGCAGCGGAAAGCTCCGAAGATGTGCAGCCTTTAGTGGAAGAGCCGGATGAGCAGGGGTATGTCAACATAAACGGCAGTCTGGTAAGGCTTGCGGACGGTGATGAACCCATAAGCGTGCCGCCTCTGCTGGAGGAGATATCCTATGATTCCGATTTCTATACCACCAACAATGCGGTACGTCACGATATAGCAGAGGCCTTTTCCTGTGACCTTGACGGGGACGGGGCCGATGAGGTCATAGACCTTACAGGGACACGGATAGATGATGAATACTTAGGTGAGGGGCACTTCCCTGTGATAAACGGGGAAGAGGTCACTATGCAGAGCGCATTTGACTTTGACTACAAGAACCTTTTCTACACCGACCTGCCCTGTGTGTATACCGCAGATATAGACAGCTCGGACAAGTACACGGAGCTTGCAATAGTCCACAGTTCCTTTACCAACGAGGTGCCCACCGTATACTACAGATATATGGAAGGGAAGCTCGTGCCTGTGGCGTGCATAGTGTATGATACCCCTGATCCCAAGGAGGATCTCAGGCTCGATGTATGCGGCCTTTCAAGCGTAGTGTTCGGCGCACCTATCATCACTGACGGAAGCGGTACTATCACGGCTGCGTACAGGAGCGACCTTATGCAGACATGGTTCTCATACAGGCACTACACCTATGATGAGGTGAGCAAGAGCTACACTGTGGTGCAGGGAGAGCCTGACTACCCCTTCGGATACGATAACATCAAGGATTATGACAAGTGCCTTTCTCTTGTTGATGGCTACTATACAGGCAATGGTCTGGAGTACCCGAAGCTCATGTGCAGTGTAATGGCGTACAAGGAGCCTGATCTTTCCGCTGAGGCCATCACCATTGAGCCGCAGGATGCCCTTGTGACTGCTCAGCTTGAAGTTCTCCCCGGAGATGTATCAACGGCTGACGGAACATACTTCTACGCTCACCCGGATTTCTGGGCGCACATAGTCACCAAGGGCGGTGAGAGCGGCTGGGTGTATGTGTACGGCGAAAAAACGGCAGATGACGGAGCAGACTCTTATTCTCCGCCCTATATCGTATCCGCAGAGGGCGAGACCGTAGAGGAATGGTATTCAAGCCCTATGCTTTATGACTGATGAACAGGAGGCAGCGTTATGCATAAATTAAAGGTAAGTATCCACAATTCACAGAAGTCAGAGTATATAGACGGCACCATAAGGACTATAGTCAAGGAGTGCTGTGCCCAGGTGCTGACGGACGAGAAATTCCCTGATGATGCGCAGGTGGATGTCACCTTCGTTGACGATGAGAAAATAAGGGAGATGAACCGTCTTTACCGCAGAATGGACAAGTCCACAGATGTACTCAGCTTCCCCATGGGTGAAAACGGCGACTATGACCGCAATCCGGAAAACGGCTGCCTGATACTGGGAGACATAGTTATCTCGGTAGATACAGCCTGCAGACAGGCTGAGGAATACGGACACTGCCTTGAAAGGGAGATAGGCTTCCTCACAGTTCATTCCATGCTGCATCTGCTGGGCTACGATCACATGGAGGAGGACGACGCAAAAATAATGCGTGAGAAGGAAGAGAGATCTCTTATTGCGGTGGGGCTCAGAAGGGAAACGAGCAATGACTGAATACGTGTTTGCCGCCATAGCAGGGCGACCCAATGCGGGCAAGTCCTCTATCCTCAACTGCCTTGTTGGTGAAAAGATAGCCATGGTGACGGAAAAGCCCCAGACTACACGCACCCGTATCACAGGCGTGCTGACTGAGGGGGAGCTCCAGTATGTCTTTATCGACACACCTGGTCTGCACAAGCCTCACAACAAGCTGGGCGTACATATGAACAACGCTGTTGCAGGCGCCATTGCCGACACTGATGTGATCGTATTCACAGCGGACTGCACAAAGGCTGCGGGAGAGGGTATAAAGGCTGCACTGGAAGCAGTATCGGGCAAGGGGATCCCTCTTATCCTTGCGCTCAACAAGACAGATCTTCTGAGCTCCAAGCAGGATCTTATGCCTGTTATTGCGGAGTATTCCTCTCTTGCAGATTTTGATGCGGTCATACCTCTTTCTGCAAAGGAAAATGACGGCATAGACATACTGAAGTCGGAGATAAGAAAGTACGCCAAGCAGGGCCCTCACTTTTTCCCTGATGACAAGCTCACGGATCAGCCCGAGGAGATCCTTATGGCAGAGATGATACGTGAGAAGGTCATGCTGCTCATGCGGGAGGAGATACCCCACGGCATAGCAGTGGGCATAGACAGCCTCAAAGAGGGCGAGACAAAGGCCGGTGAGGACATACTCAATATCGATGCCACCATCTACTGTGAACAGCAGTCCCACAAGGGCATGGTCATCGGCAAGGGCGGCAGTATGCTCCGCAGGATAGGCACTCTTGCCCGTGAAGACCTGGAGGGCTTTTTCCGCATAAAGGTAAATCTTTCCCTGTATGTGAGGGTCAAGGAGGACTGGCGCAACAAGGAAGGGCTTATCAGAAGCTTCGGCCTGACGGAGGAATGACATGATAACCACCGATGGTGTCGTTATCGGGAAACACGATCAAGGGGATAACGGCTGGTATCTGAAGGTGCTTTCCCCGGATCTGGGGCTGATAGATGTGAGTGCACGGGGGCAGAAAAAGCAGGGTGCCTCCAATTCAGCAGCAGTGCAGCTTTTTGCCTGCTCAACCATGTGCCTTAACGACAGGGGCGGGCGGTACTACCTTGATTCGTCCCGTCCGAAAATGCTGTTCTACCATATAAGGGAAGATGTGCAGCTTTTGTCACTTGCATCCTATTTTGCCCAGCTTATCAGCTTTACTGTTACGGAAAACCAGACAGCACGGGATATATACAGGCTTCTTGCCAACTGTCTGTATATGCTGTCGGAGCGATCAGCGGGAGCTGAATTTATCAAGTTCATCTTCGAGATGAGGCTGTGTACCGAACTTGGCATGATACCCGGGCTCTTAGGCTGTGCCGACTGCTACAAGACAGAGAGCACAATGTACTTTGATATACCAGACGGCATTTTTCTGTGCAGGGAGCATTTTCTTGAAAGAGGACTTTCCGGAAGCGGAGACACTGTTGAGATAACCGCAGGAATGCTTGAAGCTATGCGGTATGTGTGCCTTTCCTCCCAGGAAAAGCTCTTCTGCTTCAATACTCCTCATTCCACTATGAGCACTCTTTCACGCATAAGTGAAAGATATGTTAGATACAGGCTGGAAAGGGATTTCCCTGCACTTGACTTCTATTATTCAGTTTCCGCAAAGCAATGAAAAACCAACGCATTAAGGGGGATAAACATGACCACTCTTTACAAAAATCTTGACATCTGTGATGAAAAAAGCCTTACTCACGGGGATATCCTTATTGAAGACGGCACAATAAAGGAAGTAGGGGAGAATATAGACTGTGATGCAGATGAGGTGATAGACTGCACAGGGCTTACGGCAATGCCCGGTCTCTGCGATATCCATGTGCATTTCAGGGATCCCGGATATACCTACAAGGAGGATATCATAACAGGCTGTGCATCTGCGGCAGCAGGCGGCTTTACAGCCGTATGCACCATGCCCAACACATCACCTGTCTGCGATGATCCCAAGACCATTGAATACCAGCGCGATAAGGCCAAGGATACAGGTGTGGATGTATACCCTGTGGGTGCTACGACCATAAACCTTGAAGGGAAAGAGATAGCTGATTATAAGGCATATGCCTCCCATGGGGTCACTATGGTATCCGATGACGGCCATCCCGTAGGCAATGCGGAGGTTATGCTGAAAGCTCTGGAAACAGCCCGTGACAACGGTCTGCTGGTATGCTCCCACTGCGAGGATCTTGACATTGTGAACGGCGGCATCATGAACAAGGGCAAGGTGTCTGAGGAGTTGGGTGTCAAGGGAATAGACAGGGCATCGGAGGACAGCATCGTATCAAGGGAGATAGCCCTTGCAGATGCGGCAAACGCAAGGGTACACATCTGCCACCTTTCCACAAAGGGGAGCCTTGCGGCAGTAAAGGATGCCAAGAGAAGGGGAGTCAAGGTCACCTGTGAAACTGCCCCCCATTATTTCTGCTGCAATGATACACTGCTTATGTCAAGGGATGCGAACTTCCGCATGAATCCGCCGCTTCGTGACGAATCCGACAGGCTCGCAATAATAGAGGGCGTTGTTGACGGCACTATTGACTGCATCATCACAGACCATGCCCCTCATTCCGAGGAGGAAAAGAGCATATTTGAAAAGGCGCCCAACGGTGTTATCGGTCTTGAGACCTCATTTGCCGCTACCCTTACCGCCTTCTATCATACGGGACTTCTGCCCCTGCAGAGGATAGTAGCCCTTATGTCTTCCAATCCACGCAGGATAGCAAAGCTGCCGCCTGTTGCCATAAAGCCCGGGTTCCCCGCAAGGATCGCCATTGCAGATCTTAACAGGGAATGGTATGTGGATCCTTCCAAATTCAGATCCAAATCCAAAAACAGTCTTTTCAAGGGACGCCTTATGAAGGGAAAGATACTTATGACCGTATCAGGCGACAGGATAATATACAGGGATGATGACCTTGATTCAGCCGCAAATGCCGCAGATGAACTTATTTCAAGGATAGTAAAGATGGGCAATCCCACTGTGGCAGGCCTTGATCCCAAGCTTGACTTTATCCCCGAGTATATCAAGCATGAGGCAGTGGAAAAACACGGTAAGACCCTTAAAGCCGCCGCCTATGCAATATGGCACTTCAACAGGGAGCTTATAGATGCTCTTTGTGACATTGTGCCCGCTGTAAAGCCCCAGGCTGCTTACTATGAGATGTACGGTCACTACGGGGTAAAGGCGCTTGAAAAGACCATTGCCTATGCAAAAAGCAAGGGGATGTTCATTATCCTTGACGGCAAACGAAACGACATAGGCACCACCATGCAGGCATATGCCACAGCATATCTTGGCGTGACGGACGTATTCGGGGAGAAGGTCTCCGCCTTTGATGCGGATGCCCTCACGGTAAACGGATACTTAGGCTCTGACGGCATTGCCCCCGCCCTTGCAGATGACAAGATGATATTCACCCTTGTAAAGACCTCCAACCCCTCCTCCGGAGAGCTTCAGGACAGACGGCTGTGTGACGGCAAGACTGTGTATGAGACTATGGGTGATATGTGCGAAAAATGGGGCAGTGACAACATAGGCAAATACGGATATTCAAACGTAGGTGCGGTGATAGGTGCCACATACCCTGAAATGCTCAGGGAGATGCGTACAAAGCTCCCCCATACTTTCTTCCTTGTACCCGGATACGGAGCACAGGGCGGAGGTGCCGAGGGCGTTGCAAACGGCTTTGACGAAAACGGACTGGGAGCTGTCATCAACTCATCCCGTGCCATAATGTGCGCCTATAAGAAGGAGGGCTGCGACGAGCATGAATTTGCCGAGGCAGCAAGGCGTGAAGCCATAAGGATGAGGGAGGACATCACCTCCCATATTCCCCAGATAAGATTCCCCGGAATGGAGAAGTAAAATGAAATACACGGTCAACACCTATAAACTCATACAAAAAACACAGCTTGCAAAGGGCATATTTGACTTTTGCATATACTGTCCCGAAATAGCAGAAACGGCGGTGTGCGGGCAGTTTATAAACGTAAAGGCGGAGGGCTTTTTCCTGCGCCGCCCTATTTCCATATGCGGCATAGACAGAAGGAACGGCACCTTGCGCATAGTCTTTGAGGTAAGGGGCAAGGGCACTCTGGCGCTTTCAAAGCTGAATACCGGGGATATGATGGATATTACAGGTCCCCTTGGGGGAGGGCATTTCACTATGCTTTCTCCCGATAAAAAGGCTGTCATAGTCGGCGGCGGCATAGGAAATCCCCCTTTGGTGCCCCTTGCTCTGCATTACGGGAAAAATGCGACTGTCATAAGCGGCTTCAGGAATGAAAGTGCAGTCATATTGCAGTCTGACTTTGCCAAGAACGGTGCTGATGTAATACTCTGCACCGATGACGGCAGCGCAGGGCGGAAGGGCTTTGTCACCGATGCTCTGGCAGAAAGGCTTGATGCAGGGGAGTGCGACATTATATATGCCTGCGGCCCTATGGTGATGCTCGAGCGCATAGCAAAGGCGGCAAAGCTTCACGGTATTCCCTGTGAGATATCACTTGAGGAGCGTATGGGCTGCGGTGTGGGCGGCTGTCTTGTATGTGCCTGCCGCATAAGCAGGAACGGCAGCGAGGAGTACCTCCACGTATGCAAGGACGGCCCTGTATTCAATGCAAATGAGGTGATCTTCAATGACTGACAGACTTGCAGTAGACTTCTGCGGAGTGAGATTCAAAAACCCTGTGATACCCGCATCGGGCACCTTCGGATACGGACGTGAATTTGAGGAATTCTACCCCCTTTCCACCTTGGGCGGCATATCCGTAAAGGGTACCACAGGTACCAAGCGCACAGGAAATCTTCCTCCGAGAATTGCGGAAACGCCGTCGGGCTGCCTTAATTCCGTGGGGCTGCAAAATCCCGGGATAGACCACTTTATAGCAGAGGAGCTGCCCTATCTTAAAACAAAGGAGCTTGCGGTCATTGCCAATATTGCAGGCTCTACTGCCGATGAATACGAAGAGATAGCAAGAAAGCTTGACAGCACCGATGTGGATATGATAGAGGTCAACATCTCCTGCCCCAATGTAAAGGCAGGAGGAGCGGCATTCGGCGTTTCATGCCAGGGTGCGGCTGAGATAACAAAAATAGTTCGCTCTGCTACAAAGAAGCCTGTAATGATGAAGCTGTCTCCGAATGTTACGGATATTGCTGAGATCGCCCGTGCCTGCGAGTCTGAGGGTGCCGATGCGGTATCACTTATCAATACCCTCTTAGGCATGAGGATAGATATCAGAACACGCCGCCCTGTACTGCACAACAACACAGGCGGGCTTTCAGGCCCTGCTGTGTTCCCGGTGGCTGTGCGCATGGTATGGCAGGTTGCAAATGCGGTAAAGATACCTGTATGCGGCATGGGCGGTATTTCCACCTGGGAGGATGCAGTTGAGATGATGATGGCAGGAGCCAGAATAGTACAGGTAGGCGCAGCCATATTTGCCGACCCTATGGCACCCGTTAAGATAATAGACGGCCTTTCGGAGTACTGTCAGGCAAATGATATAAATATCAGTGAAATATCAGGGACGGTGCGCCCATGGTAAAGGTCTATCTTATACGTCACGCCGAGGCCGCAGGGAATATAGGGCATTTCATACAGGGACGCACAAATACGCAGCTCTCAGATGTGGGGGAGATACAAAAAGGTTATCTGGCAGAGAGGTTCAAGGATATACACCTTGACAGGATCTATTCCAGCCCCCTTGACAGGGCAGTGCTGACCGCAGAGGCTGTCAACAAATATCATTCCCTTGACATTATAAAGGACGAAGGTCTTATCGAAATGAATTTCGGCGACTGGGAGAACCAGCCCCTTGAAAAGCTGTCCTCAATAGATGAAAAGGCGTTTGAGCTGTGGCAGAACGACATGAAGCACTTCCGTGCACCCCACGGAGAAAGTATGGCGGAGGCATATGACAGGATAGCTGCTGTGGTAGGGCGCATAGCCGGTGAAAATGAGGGGAAGACTATTGCCATCGTGTCTCATGGCATGATGCTAAAGGCATATCTTAACTATGCCAGCCACAATGATATGGAGCACTTTGACAATACCTTCCGTTCAGACAATACAGGGGTCACGCTTGTTGAATACGAAGACGGCAGACCCCGGCTTGTCATGAGAAACGATACATCGCATATCCCGGCAGGGGTAAGGGTCAGTGCGGGAGTTACAGCAGTAAGGGACGAGGCATAATGAGCAGGGTATATTCAGGACTTGACAGGATAGAGAGGGCAGATGCGCCCGAGTGCTACATCAACGGATGCCTGGTGCTTGAGGGCGGCGCTTTCAGAGGTATATACACAGGCGGTGTCATAGATGCGCTGATGAAAAACGGCATTAATATGTCCGCTGTGGTGGGTGTGTCAGCAGGGGCACTCAACGGTGTGGACTACGCATCGGGTCAGATAGGCAGAGCGGGGATTGCCACCCTTGAATACCGCAATGACAGCAGATATGTAGGCACAACGGCACTAAAAAATAACAACGGCATAATAGGCTTTGATTTTATGTTCGGGGAATTTGCAGACAAGCTGTATCCCTTCAACTATGAGCGCTTTTTCAGAAAGGATCACCGCTATGTGGCTGTTGCCTCCTGCCTTGAAACAGGAAAGACTGTCTACTTTGAGAAGGACAGTTGCAAGGAGGAGATATTCAAGGCGGCGGCAGCATCCGCATCCATACCCTATGTGAGCAGATCAGTAGAGATAGGCGGCAGGCACTACCTTGACGGGGGCTGTACCTGCAAGATAGCATATAAATGGGCGCTGAAACAGGGCTATGAGAAAATAATCGTGGTGCGTACACGGCACAGGTCATTCAGAAGAAAGCAGTCTGTCAAGGATCTTGTGATGGCAGAGCAGATATATGGGCATAAATACCCGCTGTTTGCAAAAAGGCTTGGGCTTTCGTCGGGAATGTACAATCATCAGTGCGATGAGATAGACAGGCTTACCGATGAGGGAAGGCTCTATACTATATACCCATCATCCACCGAGGAGGTAAGCCGCATGGAAGGCGATACCGAGGTGCTGGGGGAGCGCTACTGGCTGGGCTACAACGATACTCTTTCACAGATGGACAGTATAAAGGCATATCTTGGAATAGGGTAAGACACAATGATAACACTTCTGAATTATTCATCCACAAACACCTATCTCATCAGGGGGGACAGAGGGTATATCCTCTTTGACACAGGCTGGGCAGGGACTTTCCCCGCTCTGTGCAGGGCACTGGGTGAAAAAAAGCTGAAGCTGCAGGACGTAAAATATCTGCTGATATCCCATTTTCATCCGGATCATATGGGCATTGCCCGGGAGATCGCAGATACCGGGGCTGAAATAGTGGTATTTGATGTGCAGACAGAATATATCCATGCATCGGATCATATCTTTGAAAAGGAAAAAAACAGCCCCTTTATCCCCATAGACGATACAAGGGTGAAGGCGGTGCCTATATCACAAAGCAGGGAATTTCTGCAAAGTGCGGGAATAAAGGGTGAGGTGTTTCATACCCCCGGTCACAGTGACGACAGCATCTCTTTATGGCTTGACAAGGAAAGGGCTCTGTTTGTGGGAGACCTGAACCCTCTCTATGAGCTTGAGATGCACAAGGGCACCCGGATAGGGGATACATGGGACAGACTTCTCTCCATGAAGCCTAAAACTGTATACTACGGCCATGCCAGGCCTGCAAAGCTCTCATCGGGGCTGTTTGGAACCTGCGCCCCAGATACTGACCTGTATACATTGGTCAAGCGTATCACCGCCCTTTTTGACAGAGGGCTGTCCTGTGAGGAGATCTCCGTCAGAACAGGGGCAGACAACGGATTTGTCGCAGATGTGACAAGGATGTATGCGACACATCCCGGTGTCAGTGTTCAGGGGATACTTGACAGGATCGAGATAAAAGGCAAATAGACAATGAATGAACAAATGACAAGGATTCCCTGCCGCAACTGTATGCCGCCGGTACAGGCAACGGCAGAGGACATAGCCCGTATCATTGAGGCTATCCCTGAGGAAAGGCGTGTCAGTGATGAGGAGTACAATGACCGCCTTGCACATTGCAGTGGGTGTGAGAAGCTTTCCGAGGGCACCTGCAGTGAATGCGGCTGCTATGTTGCCGTGCGCTGTGCAAGGGCAAGGATGTACTGCCCCTTATATAAGTGGTGAGCAGATCGGCGGCTTTGTAGCAGGGGACTCGGGAATACTGGTAAATAGCAATAAATATTTTACGGATTTGTTGATTTCTTTTGTGCAAAATTTTAGGCTTATTTCGGTTGACAATTACTTTTCAATAGGTTAAAATAGATTAAATAGATTATAGCTATTTGCTAAAATGAAATGAAAGAGGGATCGCTATGGCAGAAAAGAAGAGCTTCTTACAGGAATTCAAGGAATTCGCACTCAAGGGCAATGTTATGGATATGGCAGTCGGTGTCATCATCGGTGCTGCCTTCGGCAACATTGTTACCGCACTTACTACAAGCTTCATCAATCCTCTGATACAGGCTATCACAGGCAGTGAAAGCGCAGATGGGGTCACAGTCGGCGGTCAGTTCACTGTGAACGGCGCTGTTTTTGATTATGGTGCATTCATATCCGCTGTTATCAATTTCCTTATCATAGCACTTATCCTTTTCTGTATGCTCAAGGCCATAAACAAGGCTACAAAGGCTGCTGAGGAGGCTGCAAAGAAGCTGAAGAAGGAAGAAGAGAAAAAGGCTGCTGAGGAAGCTCCCGCTCCCGAGCCCACCAAGGAAGAGCTTCTGCTTACTGAGATAAGAGATCTTCTCAAGGACAAGAAGTAATGTGCAGCGGCTTTAAGCCAGCCTGTACAGTTCAAGTTCAAAACACATCATACTTCCGCAGGGGTAGTTTTCTATCCCTGCGGCTTGTAATATTCTTGTGTTTCATATTTTTTGGATTAAGAAAAAGATAATATTATATAAACGGAGGGTCACAGATATGCTCAATACCGATATGCAGAGTAAATTCGGCAAGGAAGGGCTCACCTTTGATGATGTGCTGCTTATCCCCGACAGATCAGATGTTACTCCCAACATGATCGATCTCAAAACAAGACTTGCAGGGGATATATACCTCAACACCCCTATCATGACATCTGCCATGGATACGGTGACGGAATCCCAGATGGCTATTGCCATAGCAAGAGAGGGCGGCATAGGCATCATCCACAAGAATATGTCCATCGAAAAGCAGGCTGATGAGGTAGACAAGGTAAAGCGCTCTGAAAACGGCGTTATAGTAAATCCCTTTTCCCTCACTGCTGACAAGACTGTTGCAGAGGCAGACAAGCTCATGGGAAAATACAGGATCAGCGGTGTGCCCATTGTTGACGAAAAGGGCAAGCTGGTGGGTATCCTTACCAACAGGGATCTGCGTTTCCTGAAAAACTATGACACACGCATAGCAGATGTCATGACCAAGGACAATATCGTGACCGCACCTGTGGGCACCGATCTTGAAGCGGCTCAGGCTATCCTTATGGATCACAAGATAGAGAAGCTGCCCATAGTTGATGAGGACGGCACTCTCAAGGGACTTATCACCATCAAGGACATTGAAAAGGCGGTGCAGTACCCCAATTCCGCCCGTGACAAGAAGGGGCGTCTGCTCTGCGGTGCCGCACTCGGTATCACAGCAGATGTGCTTGACAGAGCAAAGGCTCTCCTTGATGCACAGGTGGATGTGCTGGTGCTTGACTCCGCACATGGCCACTCAAAGAATATATTCACCTGCATAGACAAGATAAAGAGCACATACCCGGATGCTATAGTCATTGCGGGCAATGTTGCCACTGCACAGGCTACGGAGGATCTTATCAAGGCAGGTGTGGACTGTGTAAAGGTGGGCATCGGCCCCGGCTCCATCTGCACTACAAGGATCGTGGCAGGTATCGGCGTGCCTCAGATCACCGCTGTATATGATGCGGCGTGCGTTGCAGCCAAGTATGACATACCCATTATCGCTGACGGCGGCATAAAGTATTCCGGCGACATCGTAAAGGCTCTTGCAGCAGGCGCTAACTGCGTTATGCTGGGCTCCCTCCTTGCCGGCTGTGAGGAAGCTCCCGGCGAAACAGAGATCTATCAGGGCAGAAGCTTCAAGGTATACCGTGGAATGGGCTCCCTGGGTGCAATGGCAAAGGGCTCATCCGACAGATACTTCCAGGAGGGGGCAAAGAAGCTGGTTCCCGAAGGCGTTGAAGGCCGTGTACCTTACAAGGGAAGCGTTTCCGATACCATATTCCAGCTTGTGGGTGGTATACGTGCCGGCATGGGTTACTGCGGCTGTGAGAACATCCCTGCCCTCCATGAACGTGCAAGATTTGTGCGCATAACAGGCGCAGGCCTTAAGGAATCCCATCCCCATGATATTTACATAACCAAGGAAGCACCCAACTATTCCGTACAGGTGTAATGAAAGGAGAATTATATGGATATCCAGGCAAAGATCAATGAAGTAGTTGAAAAGGTAAAGAGCGATCCCTCCCTTATGGAGCAGTTCAAGGCGGATCCTGTCAAGACCGTTGAGAAGATAACGGGCGTAGACCTTCCCGATGACCAGATTAAGCCCATCGTAGACGGCATAAAGGCAAAGGTCGAAGGCGGCAATATCTTAGGCAGCATTAGTGATGCACTTGGCGGCATACTCGGCGGCAAAAAGGAATAACCACCTTCCTTTTCCGGGAAGGGGATCACTATAAAAAAGCCTTCGTAAATCCTATTTAGCTATTGACAATGTCATATATTTATAGTATAATAGCAATAAAGATGTGACATTGTGCAGTTGTATCCGCACAAATATAAAATCTTTGTAAACATTTTTGAAAAGGGTTGACAAGGTTATGACTATGCAGTATACTCTCGCAAGCAAGCAAGTAAGGGATAACTGCGCCCTTTTCACATTCATCATTAACGAGCGTATCACATGGGATAGGTATATCCCGTGTGGTACGCTTTTGTTGCTTGGAGGGTGATAGCTGAAATGAACATCAAATCAGAAATAAAAGGAGGTTACTTTATGACACAGAAAGTTAAAAGAGGTCTTATAAGTATAGTCATGGCTGCTGCGCTGGTCATCAGCGTACTGGCAGGCGTTTTGCCCGTACAGAGCATAAAGGTTGGGGCAGAGCCGGATTACCTGACTTTCACCGCAAAAGAGGACGGTTCTTCTGTTACGGTTAATCTAAACGACGGAACACTGGAGTATAGTAAAGGTGACGATGCATGGGCGGATTATACATCGAATACATCAGTAGCCCTCAACAATGGTGAAGCAGTCCGTTTCCGTGGCGACAGCAACAGCGGCAAACAGTTGTTTAGCAATGAAAATAAAGTTACGATCAGTGGCAAAGTTGCGTGCAGCGGTAATATCATGACGCTTTTGAACTATAATGATCCCGATAACGCAACAATGGGGACTTATTGCTTTTATGGTATGTTTGATGGCTGCACCGGGCTTACATCAGCACCTGAGCTTCCTGCAACAACTCTGGCGGGAAACTGTTACAGTCATATGTTTTACGGCTGCACCGGACTGACATCAGCACCTTCCCTCCCTGCAACAACTTTGGCAAATGACTGTTACAATAGTATGTTCAGCGGTTGCACCAGTCTGACATCATCGCCTGCACTCCCTGCAACAACTCTGGCAGACCATTGTTACCATTATATGTTCACAGGCTGCACCAGACTGACATCAGCGCCTGCGCTCCCTGCAACAGCTTTGGCAGCCAGCTGTTACCGGAATATGTTTGAAGGCTGCACCGGACTGACATCAGCCCCTGCCCTTCCTGCCACAACTCTGGCAAATAACTGTTACTACAATATGTTTCTCGGTTGCACCAGTCTGACAGAACCGCCTGTCCTCCCCGCAACAAGCCTGGTAAGATTATGTTACAATTCCATGTTTTACGGCTGCACAGGTCTGACATCAGCGCCTGAGCTCCCTGCAACAACTCTGGCAGTAAACTGTTATAGTGATATGTTTTACGGCTGCACCGGGCTGACAGAAGCACCCGAGCTTCCTGCAACAACTCTGGCTCAAAACTGTTATAAACGAATGTTCTATAACTGTGGTATCAAGCTGTCGGAAACGCAGGATCCGGAGTATAATACACCATACAGGATTCCTTCATCCGGTGATGCAACAGAAATACCTAAAGACGCTGTTACTGACATGTTTGAAGGTACACATGGATCATTCACAGGAACTCCCGACATAAATAAGACTTACTATATCCATAAGGAAGCTGCCGTAACTTACACCAAAGTTGAAGCCAAAGCCGCAACCTATGAAGCAGCCGGCAACAGCGAATATTATATCGGCTCTGACGGTAATTACTACACCTATGACGGCACAAACTATACCTTGATAAAAGAAAATTCATGGATAATCCCCAAGCTCACCCCATTAATGCAGGTAGATACCAACAGCAGCAACGGCGTTGACGTAAACATCTGCGCTCCGCTGCCCAAGGATGAAGACATCAATAATTACAGCATTAAGTTCGGTGATACAGTACAGCCTTTCAGTGCTTGCAGCACCGTTGTCATCGACGGGACGACCTATTATCTTGTGAAGGTGACCTGCCCCGCCAAGAACATGGCAGACGAATATGCCTATGCTGTATTGAAAAATAATGTAGCTCAGGAAGGTGCAAACGGAACGGTATCTGTCCGTGGATATGCAGACACTGTTATTAAGGGCGACTATACCAACCCCGTGAAAAAGATCTGCCGTGCAATGCTTGCCTACGGTGCATCCGCACAGACCTACTTCGGGCACAATATCACTGACCTTGCAAACAGTAACAACAGCACAGGCGAAGGCGCTGATTATTCGGGCGTGACTATACCCGAAGACGAGTTTGACAAGACTTCTCTGAACACAGCCCTTGAAGAAGCAGAAGCCCCTGTTGAATACGTGGGCATGAGCCTGACATTCAAGCACGATACCTATATTTCCCTTGCATTCAAGGTAAAGAGAGGCACTCAGGATGAGGCAGTCACCTATGTAAATAATAGCTTTACTCTCGGCGGAAAGGCTGTTTTGGCTGAGAAAAACGGCACAAAGTTTGTTGTTATCAGGACAGAGGGCATTCCTGTCAAGAGCCTCTTGAATGACATTGCACTGGGCTTTGGCGGTACTGATTATACGGTCAACGCAAAGCAGTATATGACACTTGCAAATGCCGGCACGAATGAAAACCTGAAAAATGTATGCAAGGCACTCTATAACTATTATACTTGCGTGACAGAACAGTAAGGAGAGATCAGAATGGAAAAAAAGAAGTATGCTGATCCCGAAACGGAGATCATAGTGTTTCAGACTCTGGATGTTATGTGTGCATCCAAACCCGAACCGGGACCGGATGAGGGTGAATATTTAGGCGGATGATATGAAACAGGATTATCAAGCCCCCGAAACGGAGATCACGGAGTTTGGGACAGATGATGTCATCGTGACATCGACCGAAAATCCTATGCCATGGATACCGATCGGTCAATGATGCCGAGAGCTTCGCACATTCGCAGGCTATAACTTGCTGTGTGCGGATCGGCAACATCATCCGACAAAAAAGATACGCTGCGCTCAGCCCGGGATGGGTGAGCGCAGCGTTTTCTTTTCACAGGGCAGACCACAGCGATCTGACGGAAGTTATGTGACGTGGATATGAAACAGCATATCACCTTCGCCATTTTTCTCCAAAATAATTAGTTTTCTATTGATTTTTTTGTAAATATATAGTATAATTTAATAAAATCTGCACTGTACTGTGAGGGATGCTGTTATGAAAAAACTAAGTCAAAGGGGCAATATGAATCAGCGCATTGATGTTGTATTGCAGAAATTCCGGTCGAGGATGACATCATACCCTCCCGGTATGTGTCCGTTGGTGCTTTACAGAGCCCTGCTCCAGATATCCATGAACCAGACCTGCGGAAAATGTGTACCCTGCCGTGACGGACTGGTGGAAGTGGACAGGATGCTTTTGGGCATCCTAAACGGAGATGCAACGGAAGACACTCTCAAAAGGATGGAGGAAATGTGCAGGATGATAGCACGCACAGCTGACTGCGCTGTGGGTGTCACTGCGGCAAACCTTATCCTTGACAGCCTTACTGAGTTTGCGGATGAATATGACAGCCACATCAGAGAGCACAGGTGCATTGAGAACGTAAGCCAGACTGTGCCCTGCATAACTTTGTGCCCCGCTCATGTGGATGTCCCGGGGTATATATCCCTGATACACTCAGGGGACTATGCAGGAGCTGTAAAAAAGATACGGGAGAAAAACCCATTCCCCACAGCCTGTGCCATGGTGTGTGAGCACCCCTGCGAGCGCAAATGCCGCCGCACTATCATAGACGATGCCATAAACATAAGAGGACTTAAAAAATATGCAGTGGATGAGGCTCACGCTGATGAGGTATCCCTGCCTGCCAAAAATGTGAGCACTGGTAAAAGTGTAGCTGTCATAGGCGGGGGACCTTCCGGGCTTACAGCCGCATATTACCTTTCCCTTATGGGTCATCATGTAGATATATACGAGGAGCATGAACAGCTTGGAGGAATGCTGCGCTACGGCATACCCGAGTACCGTCTCCCGAAGGAGCGCCTTGATGAGGATATAAAAGCCATACTGTCTCTCGGTGATATCGATGTAAAGTACAATACCAAGGTAGGCAGGGATATATCCTTTGATGAGATAAAGGTCTGTCATGATGCGGTATATCTCGGGCTTGGGGCGCAGCTTGGCAACCGTATGCCCATGGATGGTGCCGACGGAAAGAATGTTATCCCGGCGGCTGATTTCCTGCAATTGGTGGCAAACGGCAATGCTCCCGACCTTACCGATAAGAGGGTGGTGCTCATAGGGGGCGGCAATGTGGCAATGGATGCCGCAAGGACTGCTGTTCGCCTGAATGCCAAGACTATACACGTATTCACACGAAAGCGTGACGACTATACCGCCCTTGCCAGTGAGATCGAAGGGGCAAAGGAGGAAGGCGTGCGCTTCAGGACACTGCTCAGCTTCCTCAATATCGAGCTTGACGGCGATGATGCTGTACAGGCTGTATGGCTGCAGCCTGAGATAGTAGGGGAGTACGATGAATACGGCTTTGTAAAGACCGAACACTCCAGCAACTATCCCTATCGTTTCCTATGCGACTATCTGATACTTGGCGTTGGGCAGCGCAGCGATGTGACCGCCTTTGAGCAGGCAGGTGTACCGTGCGTCAGGGGGCGCATATGTGCTGATGTCACCTGTGAGGTCAAGGATATGCCCGGGGTATTCTCCGGCGGGGACTGTGTAACAGGGCCGTCTACTGCCATAAATGCCATAGCCGCAGGACAGGTGGCAGCATTCAATATTGATGAATACTTAGGCTATCACCATAAGATAATAAGTGATGTACAGCTGCCCCCTGCAGCGGCAAATCCCTGCATACCCACAGGGCGGGCTGAAATAGAGGAAAAGGATCCCTTTGAACGAAGGCTGAATTTTGACCATGTGGAGCTTTCAATGACCTATGAGGAGGCTATGAGGGAATCCGGCAGATGTCTTCGCTGTGACCATTACGGCTGTGGAGCCATGATAGGAGGGAGAGGGGAATGATCACTGTTACAATAAACGGGAAAATAACAGAAGCCCGTGATGATTCCACCATACTGGAGATTGCAAGGGCAAACGGCATAAATATCCCTACTCTCTGCTTCATGGAGGGTGTTTCGGATATAGGGATGTGCAGGATGTGCGTTGTGGAGGTGGAAGGGTACAGAAACCTTCTCCCCGCCTGCCGCACAAAGGCAGCAGACGGCATGGTCATCACCACCGAAAGCGATGAGCTGACTGCATACCGCAGGCAGATGCTTGATCTTATCCTTTCAGACCACAACCTTGACTGTATGTCATGTCCTGCCAACGGCACCTGCGAATTGCAGGATCTGTGCAACAGATACGGGGTGAAGCATTCATCCTATAAGGGGCAGAGAGCGCAGATAAAGAAAGCCCAGCCTGTCCTTGAGGATAACCCCTTTATCTCCTATGACCCTTCAAAGTGCATACACTGCCAGAGATGTATCAACGTCTGTCACAACATTGCGGGCAACGGAACGCTGAAAAGCGGACGCAGTGCCACATTCCATCTGGTGGATGCACCCTTTGGAAAGGGATATAAGCTGACAGGCTGTGAGTCCTGCGGGAACTGCGCCTCCGTCTGTCCCACAGGCGCCCTTACTCTCAAAAGGCAAAGCTCCTACCGCAGCTGGGAGACACACAAGGTGCTCACCACCTGCCCCCATTGTGCGACTGGCTGCCAGTTCTATCTGGTGGTAAAGGACAACAGGGTGGTGGATGTAGAAGCGGCATCAGGTCCTTCAAATCACAACAGGCTCTGTGTAAAGGGACGTTCGGGCAGCTTTGACTTTGTTCATTCAGCAGACAGGCTGACCGATCCCCTTATAAAGGACAGGGCAACAGGGGAGTTCAGGAAAGCCTCCTGGGACGAAGCTATCTCCTATGCAGCTGAGAACTTCATGCGTATCAAGAAGGAATACGGCAAGGACAGCCTGGCGGGCTTTGCCTGCTCACGTTCCCCAAATGAAGATATATACATGGTGCAGAAAATGGTGCGCACCTGCTTTGGCAATAACAACACAGACAACTGTGCCAGAGTGTGCCATTCCGCAACAGTTGCAGGTCTTGCACGCACTTTGGGCTCCGGGGCTATGACCAATCCCATCCATGACATCACCCATGATGTTGACTGTATACTCCTTATCGGCTCCAATCCGGAGGAAGCACATCCTGTGGTGGGGATGCAGATACGAAAGGCTGTCAGGAACGGTACAAGGCTTATAGTCGTAGATCCCCGTGATATAGGACTTACAAAGTATGCTGACATACATCTGAAGCTCCGCCCCGGGACGAATGTAGCCTTTGCCAACGGCATGATCCATGTTATGATAGAGGAAGACCTCATAGATCATGACTATGTGGAGAATTTCACGGAGAATTTTGAAGAGCTTAAAAAGACCGTGGAGAAATACACTCCCGAATACGTGGGTGAGATATGCCATATCGACCCCAAAATGCTGCGTGAGGCTGCAAGGATGTATGCCACAGCAAAGAAGGCGCCTATCATCTACTGCCTGGGTGTGACAGAACACTCCACCGGCACCGAGGGCGTTATGTGTATGTCCAATATGGCAGCCATATGCGGAAAGATAGGCAGATCGGGCTGCGGTGTCAATCCTCTGAGGGGACAGAACAACGTACAGGGTGCCTGCGACATGGGTGCCATGCCCACAGATTATCCCGGCTATCAGAAGGTTGACAATGATGCAGTAAGGACAAAATTTGAGAAGAGGTGGGGAGTATCCCTTGACCCTGTGCCCGGACTGAAGGCCACGGATGTATTTCCCGCAGCCATTGAGGGAAAGATAAAGGGACTTTACATATACGGTGAGGATCCCATTGTCACCGACCCTGACACTCATCACATTGATAAGGCGCTGAAAAGCCTTGATTTCCTGGTGGTGCAGGAGCTTTTCATGACAAAGACTGCCCAGTATGCGGATGTTATCCTTCCCGGGCGCAGCTATGCCGAAAAGGAGGGTACCTTCACCAACACCGAAAGGCGTGTTCAGCGTGTACGGGCGGCTGTGACTGTTCCCGGCAATATGAGACAGGATACGGATATAATCATAGATCTTATGAATGCAATGGGGTATCCTCAGCCTCACCTTACAGCTTCACAGATCATGGATGAGATCTCAGAGCTTACTCCTTCATTCGGCGGTATAAGCCATGCAAGGCTTGATGCTGGTGAGACTCTGCAATGGCCCTGCCCGGACAGGGAGCACAAGGGAACGCCTATAATGCACGTAGGCAGACCCGCAAGGGGAAAGGTGCTGCTGTACAATGTGGACTACAAGCCCGCCAATGAGCTTCCCGATGACGATTATCCGTTGATACTCACCACAGGGCGCATACTCTACCATTACAACGCCGCCGCCATGACATCACGTTCAAAGGGACTTGTGGAAATAGCGGGTGAGGGGTATATCGAAGTGAATTTCCGTGATGCAGATGCACTGGGAATTGCCAACAGGGAAAGAATAAAGGTGATAAGCCGACGGGGTGAGATAACTGCTGTTGCCCATGTGGGGCGCAAGGTGTCACAGGGAGAAACATGGATGCCCTTCCATTTCCCCGATTCCCCCGCAAACGTGCTCACCAATGCCGCCCTTGACGAATTTGCACGGATACCTGAATACAAGGTGTGTGCTGTGAGAATAGAAAAGATCGATGGATAGGATACCTATAGAACAGGCTCGTGACCTTCTGCTGTCACATATACAGCAAAAGGGCTGGGAGCTGACGGATATTGCCGAAGCTTACGGGCGCATAAGCGCCGAGGATGTGTTCGCCCCTGCTGCCGTACCCTCATTCAGACGCTCCGCAATGGATGGCTATGCTGTGCGTGCAGCCGATACGGCAGCAGCGGACAGGGCTGCACCTGTTGAGCTGGCAGTGTCTGGGATCCTCTATGCCGGAGACTTTGCGGACATACAGTGTACCCCCCTTTCTGCTGTGCGTGTCATGACAGGCTCATATATACCCGATGGGTATGATGCGGTGGTCATGCAGGAGGATACAGACCTTGGCATGGAAAAGGTGCATATCTTTAAAGCTGCGGCTGCAGGGAGAAATATATGTCCCGTGGGAGAGGAATTTGACAGTGGCGACCTTATCGTGAGCCGTGGTCAGATGATAGACAGGATAGCTGTATTCCTGCTGGCAAGTGCGGGTGTGGACAGGGTCAAGACCGTGTGCATACCAAAAGTCGCTGTGATCACCACAGGAAGCGAGCTTGACGACCCCCACGGTGCTCTCAGGGCAGGGCACATCTACAACGGACTTGGCTGTGCTGTTTCCTATGCAGTGCGTGACAGGGGCGCAGAGCCGCTGTATGTGCTGCACTGCGACGATGATGCGGATGATATCGCTGACACCATACAGGGGATATCAGGCGATGTGGATCTGGTGATAACCACAGGCGGAGTATCGGTAGGGGAGAAGGATCTGCTGCCACAGGCAATGGAGAAGCTTAGGGCACAAGTGCTGTTCCACGGCACGTTCATTCAGCCGGGCACACCTACTATGGGCGCTGTTTATGATGTGCCCATACTATGCCTGTCAGGCAATCCCTTTGCGGCACTTGCAAACCTTGACTATTACTTCCCCTATGTAATGGCAAGGCTGACGGGGCATGAGGGATATCTGACAAAGGAGAGGACGGCAGTGCTGTCAAGTGAGTACAGCAAGGTGAATCGTCTCCGCAGGTTTGTCAGGGCGAAATATGAGGACGGCAGGGTTTATCTTCCCACACAGGGGCATTTTTCTTCGGTGCTGGGGGATCTTACACTCTGCAACTGTTATATTGATCTTGATGCAGATACAGCTGTCAGGACAGGGGACACGGTAAGGATAAGAATGATGTGATGAGGTCTGTAAGCAGAACAAGGGAAACGGCGTTTTCAGTCGGCATCCTTGCGGGCGGAAAAAGCAGCAGGATGGGGAAAAACAAAGCCCTCCTGAAATTTGAGAACACCACGGTCATACAGAGGACGGTAGGGGAATTTGCCGATGTGTCCGATATATACATATCTGCCGCCTCGGCAGGTGAGTATGAGTTTATCGGCATACCTGTGGTATATGATGAGAATGCGGATATCGGTCCTATTGAGGGCATACGCAGAGTGCTGTCAGCTGCACAGAATGAGTATGTATTCATATGTGCGGCTGATATGCCGTTTATATCAAAAGATATAGCAAGGTATCTCACACAGTTCATCTGCTCGGACTATGACTGCTATGTTATCACCGATGATGAACATATGCATCCTCTTTGTGCAGTGTATTCAAAACGGGTGCTTCCGGTCATAGAGGAGCTGATAGCTGAGGGTAAATACCGGCTGAGAGAGATATTTGCCCTTTGTCCAACAAAGTATGTCCCTATTGACCTTTCCTGCTGTGACAGGAAGGTCGTGCGGAATATAAATACTAAAGAAGAATATAATGAAGCTGTCAAGCCATTTGTATTCTGCGTGTGCGGTTACTCCGACAGCGGGAAGACATGGCTTATCAGTATGCTTATAAATGAGTTTATCAGGGACGGCTACAGTGCAGCGGTGCTAAAGCATGACGGACATGATGTGTTTACAGATGCAAAGGGGAGCGATACCTATATTGCAGGACAGGCAGGGGCAAAGGCTACGGCTGTGTTCTCCGATACAAGGTATTGTGTGACTCTTCCCGGGAAGCTTTCTCCCGAAGGCTTTGCGAATATGCTGAGGGATGCGGACGATACCCCCGATGTGCTTATCGTCGAGGGATTGAAGACATCGGTGTATCCCAAGGTGGAGATCATAAGAAAGAGCGTATGCGACAAAAGCGTGTGTGACAGCGATACTCTTATCTGTGCCGCATCGGACTGCATAAGTCCCCGTGAGCTTTCCTGCCCTGTATTCGGCCTTGATGACGTCAGAGGAATATATAAGTGCGTTAAGGATCACTTTGAGATGAAATAGATATGAAACTAATAAAAACAGAGAATGCTGTGGGGCACGTGCTGTGCCATGACATAACCCGTATCATACCGGGAAAAGAGAAGGGACCTGTATTCAAGAAAGGACATATCGTTCGGGAGGAGGATATACCCGTGCTTCTCTCCTGTGGCAAGGAAAACCTCTATGTCTGGGAGCAGAATGATAATATGCTGCACGAGAATGAAGCTGCGGCGATCCTTCGTGATATATGTACGGGCGGAGCTTGCAGCTTTACAGCCTCGGAGCCTTCAGAGGGCAAGATAGAGATACGGGCTGCGGCAGACGGACTTCTTAAAATAGACAGAGATGCCCTTTTCGACATAAACTATCTCGGTGAAATGATGATAGCCACAATTCACGGCAACAGACCCGTAAGGGCAGGAGAAAAGGTGGCTGCCACCCGTATCATCCCCCTTGTGATAGAAAAAGAAAAAATGGAGAGGGCAAAAAGGGCTGTCGACGGCAGGCCTATACTGGAGATAATGCCCTTTTGTATCAAAAAGGCGGGCATAATCACCACAGGCAATGAGGTCTGCAAGGGCCTTATCAAGGATGCCTTCGGCCCCGTTCTGAAAAGCAAGCTGGCAGAATACGGCGCAGAAGTGACGGAGCAGATCTTCACTCCCGATGACAGCGAAAGCATAAAAAAAGCCATACTCGCCCTTGTTTCAAAAGGAGCGGAGGTAGTACTCGTCAGCGGCGGCATGAGTGTAGACCCCGACGACCGCACCCCCGGCGCGATAAAGGATACGGGGGCGAATATCATCACATATGGTGCACCTGTACTTCCGGGAGCAATGTTCCTGCTTGCATATCTTGACAGAGGTGAACGCAGAATACCCATAATGGGGCTTCCCGGATGCGTGATGTACGCAAGGAGAACAGTATTCGACCTTGTTCTTCCCCGTGTTCTTGCGGGTGAAGAGCTGATACAAATGCAGATAGCGGCATACGGAGAGGGAGGGCTTTGCCTTGGGTGTGAGGTCTGTACCTTCCCGGACTGCGGATTTGGTAGATAAAATGCTTACACATATCAATGACAAAGGAAATGCGGTCATGGTAGATGTGACCGAAAAGAAAGCTTCCCACAGGCTGGCAAGGGCAGGGGGACGCATATATATGTCCGCTGATGCCCTCAAAGCCGTGACTGACAACACCGTTCCCAAGGGGGATGTATTTGCCGCTGCCCGCATTGCGGGGATAATGGCTGCAAAGAAAACACCCGATCTTATCCCGCTGTGTCACGTCCTCATGCTGACCTCCGTTGAGATAGAGCTGGGGGCAAATATGGAGATGTGCTGTGTGGAATGTGAATGCACTGTAAAGCTTGAGGGTAAAACAGGTGCGGAAATGGAGGCTCTTACGGGAGTATCTGCTGCACTGCTGACAGTATATGATATGTGCAAGGCCATTGACAAAAATATGACGATCTCGGACATATGCCTTCTTGAAAAGGACGGAGGCAAGTCCGGGCATTTTGAAAGGAATAACAATGAAAAATAGAATAGTTTCGGCAATACTTGCCGTGCTCACCGCAGGCCTTTGTGCCTGCTCAAATGCCAACGGAACTCCTGCACCTGCTGACAATGGCACAGCCGCAGAGGAGGTGACTATACTTGCAGCTGCATCACTCACTGATGTGTGCACCGAGCTAAGCGGGATATACGCTGAAAGCCACCCCGATGTTAAACTCACATTTTCCTTTGGGTCATCCGGCGCACTCCAGACCCAGATAGAAGAGGGGGCACCTGCGGACATATTCTTCTCCGCCTCAACAAAGCAGATGGATGCGCTGAATGAACAGGGGCTAATGGATAATGACAGCATAGAAAAGCTGCTTGAAAACAAGATCGTGCTCATTGTCCCTGCGGACAGCGATAAGGGTATATCCTCCTTTGATGATGCGGTCACAGATAAGGTTTCCATGATAGGTCTGGGGGAGCCTGAAAGCGTTCCTGCAGGACAGTATGCCGAGGAGATATTTACCTCTCTGGGGACACTGGAGCAGGTAAAGGCTAAGGCCAACTACGGCACAGACGTGCGTACAGTCCTTTCCTGGGTAGAGACAGGGGATGTTGACTGCGGAGTGGTATATGCCACTGATGCGTATTCCTCCGACAAGGTGAAGATAGTTGCCGAGGCTCCCGAGGGCTCCTGCAAGAAGGTCATATATCCCGCAGGTATTGTCAGCAGCTCAGCACACAAGGAGGCTGCAAAGGAATTCATGGATTTCCTGGGCTCCGATGCGGGGATGGAGGTATTTGAAAAATACGGTTTTTCCCCTGCGGCAAAGGACTGAGCATGGACTGGTCACCTCTTTGGATATCCTTTAAAATAGCAGCCGTATCCACATTCTTTGTGTTCTTTTCAGGTGTTATCGCCGCAAAGGCGGTCACATCCATGAAAAAGGGGAAAAGCATAATAGACGGCATCCTTTCTTTGCCTCTGGTATTGCCTCCTACGGTACTGGGCTTTTTCCTGCTCATGCTTTTCGGTAAGAACTCAGGGATGGGGAAGCTCCTTGACTCAGCGGGAGTAAATGTAATATTCACCTGGCAGGGGGCAGCAATTGCAGCTGCCGTGGCATCATTTCCCATAATGTACCGCACGGTACGAGGCTCCTTTGAACAGGTGGACAGGGAACTGGTGGATGCCGCAAGACAGCTTGGGTGCAGCAGCGTGCAGACATTTTTCTATGTGTGGATACCCCTTGCCTGGAACGGGATCGCATCAGGGATCACCATGTCATTTGCAAGGGCTCTGGGGGAATTCGGTGCTACTATAATGATTGCGGGAAATCTCCCGGGAAAGACACGCACCATGTCTGTTGCGGTGTACACAGCGATGCAAAGCGGCAACAGGGAGCTTGCCCTGAAATGGACTGTTGTCATCCTTTCCCTCTCCCTCATCTCACTGGTAGCCATAAACTTTATCACAGGTATACAGTATAAGGATAGATAACATGAAGGACGCACACAACAGAGTGCTTGATTATCTGCGAATATCCCTTACAGACAGGTGCAACCTGCGATGCAGCTATTGTATGCCAAGGTGCGGGGTGGACAATATCCCCCATGATGAGATCCTGACTTTTGAGGAAATATGCAGGATAAGCAGGGTAATGGCTGATTTAGGTGTAACAAAGATCCGCCTTACCGGGGGAGAGCCCCTTGTAAGGAAGGGGTTCACAGACCTTGTGAGAGCCTTGGGGGAAATACCCTCCTTAAAGGAGATCACCCTCACAACAAACGGCGTACTGCTTGCTCAGAATATCAAATGTCTGAGGGAGTACGGGGTACAGAGGGTAAATATCAGCCTTGACACATTGGATAGACAGGTGTTTTCACGCCTGACAGGCTCTGATGACCTTGACAAGGTGCTTGATGCCATTGATACTGCATATGGATATGGTATGGGCGTAAGGATAAACTGCGTGCCCGTTGCGGGGATAAATGATACCGAGCTGAGTGCCATTGCAGCCATTGCAAAGGACAGGCAGATAGATGTGAGATTTATTGAGCTTATGCCCATCGGCTGCGGCAGAGCAATGAGGGGTATACCATCAGATTCCGTGTTAAATACCCTTGAACAGCGTTTCGGAAAGGCACAGGAATGCGGGAGGACAGATATTTCTTCTCCGGCAGTATACTACAGCTTTGACGGATTTGCGGGTAATATCGGTCTTATAAGTCCCATGACTCATAAATTCTGTCAATACTGCAACAGGCTTCGCCTTACCGCAGACGGATATTTAAAGCTTTGTCTCCAATACCCTGCGGGAGCGGATCTTAAAACGCCTCTGCGACAGGGCATCAGCGATAAAACGCTTGCAGATATCATAACTGATACGATACAAAAAAAGCCCCTTGCACATTCCTTTGCACAGCAATGTGAGGGCGATGAGAGAAAAATGGTACAGATAGGAGGCTGAAATGGGTACTGTAAATGCGGTCTGCATATCGGAAAAAAAGGGCACTGTGAAGCACGACATCGGAAAATGCCTTGTCATAAAGGGATACGGCCTTGCAAATGATGCCCATGCGGGAAGTGAAAGGCAGGTGTCCCTGCTTTCCCTTGAAAGCATACAGGCATTCCGAGAAAGGGCAGATAATAAGGTTGATATTCCCTTTGGAGTGTTTGGCGAAAACCTTGTTGTGAGCGGAATAGATCTTCTCCATTGTGCTGTGGGGACGAGAATACGCTGCGGTCAGGCGCTCCTTGAGGTCACACAGATAGGTAAGCAGTGCCACACAAACTGTGAGATACGAAGCATAACAGGCGACTGTATCATGCCCCGTGAGGGCGTGTTTGCAAAGGTGCTTGAAGGAGGATATGTCACAGTAGGAGATGCTGCTGACATCGTCACATCAAGACCACTGACCGTAGCTGTCATAACGTCAAGCGACAGGGCATTTTTCGGCGGATATGAGGACAAAAGCAGCGGTGTCATCGAAAGGATAGCGGCTGAACACGGCTACTCTGCTGTTGGAAAAACTATCCTCCCCGATGAGGAGGATATGATATACAGGGAAATAGTGCGTATCTGCGATGAGGTACACCCCGATGTGCTTTTTACAACGGGCGGCACCGGATTCGGACTGAGGGACAGAGTGCCCGAGGCAACCGTCAGAGCCGCAGAGCGCAATGCTCCCGGCATTGCAGATGCAATAAGAGCACATAGCATGAAAATAACACCCAATGCTGTGCTGTCAAGGGCTGTGAGCGTTATCAGAGGGCGTACACTCATCATCAATCTTCCAGGCAGCCCGAAGGCTGTGGAAGAATGTGCCGGATTTGTACTGCCGCTGATATCACATGGTATTAAACTATTGAGAGGAGAAGATGATAAATGATCACAAAAGAAAAAAACACAAATATGGATAATTCCAAAATGTATCAGGTATCTACATTACAGGCGCTGGCGCTGGGATATTCAAGAAGTGTAGTAACGGTGGGGGAGCTTCTCCACCACGGTGATACAGGTCTTGGCACCTTTGAGGATGTGGACGGGGAAATGATAGTCATAGACGGTAACTGCTACCGTGCCACAGATGATGGGAGTGTGAAAGAGGCTGATGACGATACAGGCGTACCCTTCGCAAGTGTAGCTCCCATGACAAGCCCCCTGGAATACGCAATTGGCGGTGCAGAGAATATAGACGAGCTGAAACAACTCCTGACACTTAAAATTGAAGAGGGCTTTGCTCTTAACAGTATGCACGTCATAAGGATCGACGGCAGCTTTTCAAGGATAAGCGCCCGCTCCGAAAAGGGGACCCATGCTCACCATGTGACCTTGAAGGATGCGCTCTGCGTTACACAGAAGAGCTTTGCCTTTGAGAATGTAAAGGGCTCTCTTGTATGTGTATATTACCCTGATTATATGGACGGCATAAATGCTGCCGGCTGGCATCTGCACTTTATATCCGATGACAGAACAAAGGGCGGTCATGTCTTTGAGCTGTCTATGGAGCAGGGGACTGCAAAGGCAGCAAGGCTGACAGCCATTGAGATAGAGTTCCCGTCAGACCCTGCCTTTGATACTTATGCCCTGAAGGATCTGCCTGATTCAGATATAAAGACGGTAGAGCAGGGCAAAGAGTGACGCACGACAGCAAACTGTATGTATGAAAAAGCAGCACATCAGAGCCAATGTGCTGCCTATCATGCTGCTACAGGAGATACGGTGCCTTGTCAAGCCTTTCCCCAACGCCTTCACGGGCGATGATCTCCGTCTTGGTGATGTCCACCATGTCCTTGTCCATAATGAGTGTGTCGATGTGGTCAGCCTCTATCCTGCCGCCTGTAGGATTGATGATGCTTGAAACATTTCCCCTCAGATCAGCGTAGACTGTGGAATACTCAAATGCGAGAGTAGTGTTTATAAGGCGGCAGTACTCCATTTTCAGATTTGTCATGTAGCACATTCCCTGAAGGCTTTCAATGGTGCAGTTGACAAATGTGATGTCCTCGGAATTCCAGCCGATGTATGCGCCGCTGATAAAGCTGTCATAGACGGTAACGTTGAGTGAGTTCCAGAAGGTATCCCTGCCTATAAAGCGGGAATTTCTCACAGTAACGTTCTGTACGCCGTCAAAGCAGTATTTGCCTGACAGGTCCAGCCCCTCCACCTCTATATCACTGCTGTTCATGCAAAGGTAATCACCCCTGACACGGACGTTACTCAGCTTGATGTCACTGCATTCCCACAGGGTTTCATCAGCACCTGAAAGAGTAACATTGTCAAGATATACACCTTTACACCTTCTGATGGACTTGGGTGCTTCTATAAGAGTATCCCTGATGGAGATATTGTCAGTGTACCATATGCCGGCTCTTGCACCTTCTTCGATCAGGCTGTTGTTCACCTGCATATCTGCCGCATACCACAGGGGATACTTGCCACGGAACACAACGTTGTCAAGCTTTACCCCTTGACTGGATTTGAGAGGGGATTCACCTGTCTCAAAGACACAGCCGCTTATCTCCGTATCTCTGCACTTGTATAAGGCTCTTTCGCCGTCAAATAATTTATCATTGATAAGCATAGCAATCCTCCAAATAATACTGTATTAATTATACTTGAAATATTTCAACTATTCAAGAGAAAAATTGTGAATACAACATATTACAGCTTAAAAAGCTGATGAGAAGAAGGGAATGGTATTATGTTCAAGATCTACGGAAGCGAAATGTGCCCGGATTGTGTGGCGTGCAAGTATAACTTCGACACATACGGGATAGAATATGAGTTTATTGATATAAACAAACGCCTGAAGGATCTGTCGGATTTCCTTAAACTAAGAGACACTGATCCGGTCTTTGACCATTGCAAGGAGATAGGGGACATAGGCCTGCCTGCCCTCATCCGTGAGGACGGCTCGGTGTTTTTAAGCTGGGACAAGTATCTGGAAGAGTCGGGATTTCGTGTCATTGGCTTTGGTGACGGTGCCTCATGCAGTGTTGACGGCAAGGGCTGCTGAATCACAGGTACAGCAGGTGGGATCGACTATAGAATGATCATCGGGGAGGACATAATGAAAAGAGTGATGAGAAAGGCAGCGGCATTTACGCTTTCGGCTGCTATGCTGCTCGCGGCATCTTTTTCAGTGAGCGCCGAGGATAAGGCTGTGCTCAGTGATACTGAATGGAATGCCTTTGTGGAGAAAAAGATCGAACTGAATAATCCGCCCGGGCTTGCCGTTGCTGTGGTAAACGGCTCGGAAACAGAGTATAAGAACTGGGGCTATGGGAACATCGAGGAGCAGATCCCGGTGACTGAGGACACGGTCTTTGGCATCGGTTCATGCTCTAAGGCGTTTACTGCACTGTCGGTATTTCTCCTGCAGGAGGAGGGAAAGCTCTCCGTTGAGGACAGCGTGAAGGACTATCTGCCCTGGTGGAACGTCACCTGGGACGGGCAGCCGCAGGATACAAAAATATGGCAGCTTCTGGAGCATTGTTCAGGTATTCCAAATTCAACTATGATGCAGTATCCGGCGGGTGACAGGGCAGCATCCAATGAGGATATTGCCCACACTGCCGAAAATATCAGGCTTGTATATGAGCCGGGAACCAGGTTTGAATACTGCAATCTCGGCTATGATATTCTTGCATATATAACGGAGACCGTCAGCGGTGTGCCCTTTGAGGAATATGTAACCAATGAAATACTCCAGCCCATAGGAATGACCCACAGCGGCTATCAGATCCCTACGACCCAGGGCTACCGCTGGTTGTTCACCAAACTTCTGCCCTATGATGAGCCTGAATCTTTGCTTACCTCCGGTGATGGGGGACTGCGTTCTACTCCGAGAGATATGTCGCTGTGGATGGAAGCGCAGTTAGGACATCTGGAGCTGCCGGAAAAGCTGACAAATGCCATCGCTGCTTCACAGGAAATGCCAGAAGCGTATAAGATCGACATGGGTTACGGCATGGTGCAGTATAACGGCTGGATATATAACGGCTACTATTTCCACACAGGGACCAACGCTGATTTCAGCTCTCTTATCCTTATAGATAAAGAACGGGACATAGGCATTTTCTCCGTTTCCAATGCCTGGACTCTGACAGCAGATATTGCTGGAAATTCGCTGTACCAGAGAATGAAGGGAGAGGAAATAAACAGAGCGCAGTTTGATATTTTAGACTATTCCTCGACAATCGACAATGTATCAAGCTGTATCACGATCATCGGTCTTATCGGTATTGTTATCGTTCTTGTACTGATGTTCACGCGGAAAAAGCGCCTTGCCAAAAAGCAGACAGACCTGTCCAAGGAAGGCAGAAAGCTCGTTATACGCTGCTGTGTTCTGATTCCGCTGTGTGTGCTGATGCTCTTGCTGCCGAAGCTGATCGTATGGGCAGCAGGCTATGGCTTTACAAGCTACAAAATGATCGGTGTGTGGTTCCCGTATTCTTTTCTCATCGCTTTTTTCACGCTCAGTGCGATGCTCCTTATGATGATAATTTCAAGCGCTGCCAGATATTTTGCCGTTAAGAGCATAAAAACGTAGTGTTTGCACACCTGATCTGTTCAACAGTTTTTGTTCAATTGCACTTATTCATAAAGCAAGCTCTGATAAACGCTTTGCACAGCATTTATTGGAGCTTGCAAATAAAACTATTTAAGAACATGAATAAATCTGACTGGTATGGCGCATTTGATGTTCATTTACGCAGTAAGGTCACCGGCTTTCTCTGGCTCGATATTGCTATAAAGAGGGTTAACCCGACTATGAAGGATTGTCATGCAGAATTTAATAGCAATTATTTCGCATAACTTTGATTATGCGAAATTATTATCTGCTTATCCCCCTATAACCATGGCATATAGCACTATGCCTTGGCTCCCTTGAATAAAACCGGAACTCTTCAGCCTTTACTGAATCAGTGCATAAGGTCGATCAACGCTCATTCTAAAATCTATATAATACTTGCAAAACCATAGTCAATAGTGTATAATATGAAAAAAGTAATTCCTTCATACAAACCATAAAGACTATGAATGTTATTATTGAACTCATTGAGATAATCATTACGGCGGCTATGCCGCTTGCTGTCTACCTTTTTCTGAGGAAGCGCACCGGGGCTGCTTTAAAGCCATTTCTCACAGGCTTTTTCACTTACATGGTCGTTTCATGGATTAGGGCATTGTTCCGCCTTCTGCTGCAAAGCGGCGGTGTGGGATACATCGCTGCAAATACGGCACTTTCGGGCGTTCTGGAAGAGGTCGGCAGATACGTCGCCATGATGTACGTGATGCATGAGTACGACAAGTGGCATGATGCTATCGCCTACGGTGCGGGTCACGGAGGTGCAGAGCTGATACTCGGCAACTTACCTGTCATGGTGGACAGCTTTCTGAAAGGTATACACGCTGGCGAGGTAGAGACCGAAGGGCTTTTCAGCATGATAGCCTTTGCAGACTGTGTATTCATACACATCGTGTTTTCGGTACTCGTTATGGCAGCAGTGCATTACAGGGAGTCAAAGAAATACCTGTATATAGCTATTGTGATGCATTTTTTAAGTGATCTTGTCTGTGGTCTCCTTATGCAGCTTGATGCACTCCTCTCTCTGTTCGCCTCCCTGTGTATCACTGCTCTTCTATATGAGTATGCACGGCGCACCGTGAAGGCACTTGACAATGACGGATAAAACCCGCATAGATGCTTCCCATTACTGTCAAAACAGTGACAGCGCTCTGTCTGAACGCTGTCACATTTCTTTTTATTTGCTTTTATAACGAAGCAATAAGCTCCGTCATCTCATCCCAGTGAGTTATTTTCAGGTGGTCATAAGCAATGGTCAAACCTTCATTGCCTGACCAGGGATCTGGTACGTCACGGCTTTCATACAGCACCGGAAAGATACCTGCTGAATGGGCGCCGTCAAGGTCAGCCCTGATGTTGTCACCACAGAACCACACATCCTGTGCAGCTGCTCCTGCCATAGCAAGGGCAGCTTCAAATATCATGGGCTGAGGCTTTCTTATCCCCACATCCGAGGATGTAAGGATAAACTCGAAATGATTGCCCGGCAGGAGCCTGTTTATCCTGTGTCTCAGGTTCTCGCCGCTCCAGCCCATATTGCTGACAACAGCAGTGCAAATCCCCTGCTCGTGAAGGCATTTTACAAGCCCTTCAAGCCCCGGCATACACTCCCCTTCCGAGCAGGTGTCCCAGAGGATCTCCTCTGCCTCCTCAAAGCTCACATCAAGTGTAAGCCCCAGGCGGTCAAGCTTTAATTTCAGCATCTGGCTCTCGCTTATCTCAAAGTCCAAATCACGAGCCTTGGCTGTAAGGGCGAATATCTCATCATGCACACGGGAGAATTCCTCGAAGGTAACAGCCCTTTCCCCCTGCACCACATGGGAGAACAGGGCACGCTCTCCCCTGCCGTAGTCAAAGCCCGGCTCCCACATTATGGTGTTGCCGTAATCAAAGAGTATGAACTCTGGTTTTTTCAGCGCAATGCTCATTCTGTCACAGCCTCATCTTCTGTTTCTGTAACAGTCTCTGCGGAGGGAGCGTTTCTCTCCTGTGTAACTGCGGGGGCAGCAGGTGCAGGTGAACTCTGAGCAGAGCCGTTCTGTGATGCCTCATCCATAAGCTGTGACAGGTCAAACATCATTGCTGTGTCCCCTGTTGCAACTGTGGGCAGATGACCATCCCACTTGTCGATATACTCCATAGCGATCATCTGAGGTGTTATCTGCTCGCTCTTGAGACGGTATGCCTCAGCCTCTGCCTGAGCCTGTTCTATGGTCTGCTGTGCCTCAACCTTTATCCTTGCAAGATCCTGTTCTGCCTTGAGGGCATTCTGCTGCGCTGTCTGCTTTGCTTCGATAGCAGCATTGAACTCATCGGTGAAATCAAGGCTGATGATGTTGAAAATATCAATATCAAGGCCATAGGGATTTATCTTTTCGGATAAAAGCTCTGCCATCTGGTCGCTGATGGTCTGGCGCTGTGTGATGAGCTCCTCTGCTGTGTAGCGTGCGCTGACTGCCTTGACACACTCCTGTATTGCGGGAGAGATGATGATATTCTCATAATCAAGGCCTACATTGCGGTAAATATCCGCAGATGCGGTGCTGCGCACACGATAGTTGAGAGCAACTGTGCTTGACACGGTCTGCAAGTCCTTGGATGCGGACGAGCACGCCACCTCTGCCTTCTGCACACGGTTATCTATCTGAATGACGGTCTGGATATAGGGCACCTTGAAGTTGAGCCCTTCATTCAGCACCTTTCCGGAGACACTGCCAAAGGTGAGCAGTACACCTGTATGCCCTGCTTCAACTACTGTAAAGCAGCCTAACAGCGCTGAGAGCAGTATTACGACTACAATTACTGCGGCAACTATGCCTGCGGTTTTCTTCACTTTTTTTCCTTCCATGGTAAACCTCTCTTTCTGAAACAGGCACCCCCTGCCTGTCAACATTGGTCATTATACCATGAATTTTCCGTTAATGCAATAACCGGCGATGATTTCTAATGAATTTATAACCTATTCCCCGCCTCATACATTCGTATCTTACATATACGGTGTATGTGTCTGCTTTCTGAACCATAGTCACTTAACCTCTCAAAAAGCAAAGTATTCTACCAATATGTAGTGAAATGTCAATATAATACAAAAGCATAATGTCTGTAAATGTGGCAAATCACTCTTTTTCCAGTGTCAATATTAGTTTGGTGTTGCTAACTTGTGAATTTTCTATAAAACTATTGCAAAATCATAAAAAATGGAGTATAATATATAGGTAAAATTAAGGTGCGGTATACGCACTCATACGGAGGTATATACAATGGCTTATGTTACAGCAACCGAAATGCTGCAGAAGGCAAGAGCCGGCAAGTATGCAGTAGGTCACTTCAACACCAACAACCTTGAATGGACCAAGGCTATCCTTATCACTGCACAGGAGCTGGAATCCCCTGTCATCATCAGCTCATCCATGGGCGCAGGCAAGTATATGGGCGGCTACAAGGTAGTTACCGCTATGGTAAAGGCTGTTATGGAGGAGCAGAATATCACCGTTCCCGTTGCCCTTCACCTTGACCACGGCAACTATGAGGCTTGCTACAAGTGTCTGGATGCAGGCTTCTCCTCTATCATGTTCGACGGTTCTGCTCTTCCTCTTGAGGAAAACCTTGCAAAGACCAGAGAGCTGGCTGACAAGGCTCACAGCATGGGCGTTTCCCTGGAGGCTGAGGTAGGCGCTATTGGCGGCGAAGAGGATGGCATAGTTGCAGACGGCGAGTGTGCAGATCCTGCAGAGTGCGTAAAGCTCAAGGACTGCGGCATCGACTTCCTTGCAGCAGGCATCGGCAACATCCACGGCAAGTATCCCGACAACTGGAAGGGTCTTTCCTTTGAGACTCTTGAGAACATCACCGCTGCTGTCGGCGATATCCCTCTGGTTCTCCACGGCGGTTCCGGCATCCCCGATGATCAGATCAAGAAGGCTATCTCCATGGGCGTTTCCAAGATCAACGTAAACTCCGAGTGCCAGTGGGCATTCCAGAAAGCTACCAGAGAGTACTTCGAGGCTAAGAAGGACCTCCAGGGCAAGGGCTACGATCCCAGAAAGATCCTTGCACCTGGCTATGAGGCTATCAAGGCTACTGTAAAGTACAAGATGGAGCTCTTCGGTTCTGTCGGCAAGGCATAAGTCATACACACAAACATCGAGCCCCCGGAGCAGCCGCTCCGGGGGTTTTTGCATCCTGTCAGCGGAAGTATGAATACAGTCCACATTTTATCATGCCGTTGTACAGCTTTCTCACCTTGTCCGCCTTTTTGCCGAAAAGGTCTTCAAATTCCTCATCCGGAGTAATTATAGCACAGGGGTGCTCCCTGTCGGCGCAGAATACCTTCCCCATAACAGTATATATCCTGCGTGCCTCCTGCTGTTCAAGCATTCTCTCACCGTAGGGGGGATTGCATATGACAGATGTCCCTTCTGCATTTACAAAGTCCTTTATATCCGCCTTTTTAACGGTTATATACTTTTCAACTCCCGCCTTGCGGGCATTCTCCATGGCAAGGGCGACACATTCACTGTCGATATCACTGCCATAGGCGTGAAAGCCTGTATCCTTAGTTACAAGGGATATAGCCCGCTCTCTCTCACTGCGCCATATCTCCTTCGGTATCTGAGCCCAGCTTTCAGCCGCAAAGCGCCTTTTGAGACCCGGGGCGATGTTCAGCGCTTTAAGTGCAGATTCTATCAGTATGGTGCCGCTGCCGCAGAAGGGATCGTATACGATGCTGTCACGCCTTACCATGGCAATATCTGCTATCCCGGCAGCAAGTGTCTCCCTTATGGGGGCGGCATTTGAGCTGCGGCGGTATCCCCTCTTGTGGAGCCCCTCCCCCGATGTATCTATATACACCGTGCATATGTCCTTTATCAGATTGAACTGAATCCTGTGGAGGGCTCCGCTTTCTTCAAACCAGTTCACATGGTATCTGGAGGAGAGCCTTTCAACTGCGGCTTTTTTTATGATCGACTGGCAGGCGGGAATGCTTGTCAGCTTTGAGGACAGGGAATGTCCCGTCACCGGGAAGGCATCATCCTTTCCGATGAACCGTTCGAGTGGCAGTGCCTTTACTCCCTCAAACAGATCGTCAAATGTCACAGCCCTGAATGAGCCTAAGAGTATCTGCACCCTTTCCGCAGTGGCAAGGCAGATATTTGCCCTTGCTATGGCGGACATATCCCCCTCAAAGGTGATGCGCCCATCTGTGGCAGTGATGTTTTCAAATCCCTGACGTGCAGCTTCAAATTTAAGAGTTCTCTCCGTGCCGAAATGGCAGGGACATGAGAGTGTTATTCTATCCATGATACATCCTTTATCCAAAACAGCAAACTGCCTTGACAGTTTGCTGTTTTTATGTATAGCCTGTGGGCCTATTTACCAACGATGGCAAGGATCATGGAATTTACGGACTCTGTGATCCTGCCTGAATATTCTGTGAGCTTTGCAACTGCGGTGTCAGCTTCTTCCGTTGTGCTACCGTTGTCAGCGATATTTGCCTCCAGTGTGGCAAGGGCAGTCTGCACCTTTTCAAGGGCGGCTGTAATGCTGGGCAAGGTCTGGGCATCTATAATATCGCTGGAATCGCAGAAGCCGTGTATCTTTGTGAGCATACTGTGGATTATGTCCGCCATTGAGGTTATCTGCTTATTGGAGGCAGAAATAGTCGCCACATCCTGCCGCAGGCTGTCAATTGCTGCTATAAGCTCGTCTGTGGTCTTCTTTATCACCACAGCGCCCTGCGTTACCGCCGGATCATGGGCTCCGTGAGCAGGGACAGCAGCCGGAGCCTGGGAAGCAGGTGCCTTGGCATCAGGCGCTGATGCTTCCTTTTCCTTGAAGAATGCAACCAGGTCATCCCTTACCTCCTTAAGGCGCTCCTTGGTGGGTGCTTCGGGAATGTCCTCGTATTTGCGTACAAGGCTCTTGGGGTTTATCCTGTCCTCAAAGAGCTTGAACTGCTTATCAGTGCCGTTTAAGCCTACCTTGCGGCGTGCTCTTGCATCTATCTCTGTCTGCTTGTAGATGTACTTGAATTCAAGGGTGCTTACGTCGTCATCCTCCCAGCAGCCAATGCCAAATGGACATCCTCCCTTGCAGGAAAGGCCTGCGAATATGTCGGGGCGTGCATCCCCCTCTGTGGAGAGAAACTCGTCAAGCTCCTTGTACACCCTGTCTGCACCGTCAGTGTTGAGTACAACAGTGTTGGGGCTGTTTACGTTGATGCACTTGGCAAAGCCGTCGGGAAGGCTCTGCAGATTGCCCAGCAGCCCCTGGGACATATCGTCAAAATCGTAGCGCACACCCTCGTAGCTGATGTTGCGGAATTCTGTCCGTGTGGCTTTGAAATGATCCTTTAGCCGCTTTAAGGTGACATTGTATTCCACATGGGCAGTTTTCTCAAATTCCAGCTTCATAGCGGGACAGGGGCTCAGCGCCGCTACCGCATAGTTTTTCTTTACATAATCCCTTACATATACAGCCTCTGAGGAATACTGGCTGTGGATAGGCGCAACACTGCCCATGCTTTCGGGGTGATACAGCTCCATATACCGCTCTATGGCGGGACATATGGGGGCTATGGTCTTTTTAAGGCTGCCGTCATTCATCTGGCGGCAATAGCTCCATGTGCAGATATCAGCGCCGAATGCACCGTCGTATATGCCGTCAGCACCGTTCTGCTTGAACCACCTGAGCACTGCCTGCCACTTTATGCCGAAGGCTGCCCTTACAGCAGGATGAACTACTATAACAATGCGCCTGTCCCCCAGATCCTTGAAGAACCTGTCGGTATCGTCGTTGTAATCACGGCCGCCCTCCTTGCAGGCACGGACACATTCACCGCAGGCAAGGCATTTGTCCTGATCTATGGTGATGACCTTGCGCCCGTCATCAAGCGTCCTGACGATATTTGCCAGAGGTGAAGGACAGACGGAAACACAGTCACGGCATCCCGTACACCTGTCTGTATTGACCTCAATCAGATCATAGTTCATACAACAATCCCCCATGAAGTAATATGGATAAGGATGCACCTTATCATAATCCTTCATTATTTTATCATATTTTTAATAAAATGTCAACAGCAATAGAATGTTGGCAGTAAATTTGTATGTTTTTAACAAGAATAGTATATCAATTTTGTATCTATAAAGGCATTAGAAACGGACACTCGCACAAAAACAGAAAGGAGAGCCCTTGTCCTGATGAAAAAATTCCCGGCCAGTGCAGCCGGGAATACATTCTGTGTCTGTTACGGAAGAAGTCTTGTTATATCTCTGGGGAAGAGCGAAGCCTCACGGACGTTCTGCAGCCCCAGCAGCTTCATAACAAGGCGCTCAAGCCCAATTCCAAGACCGCCGTGGGGAGGAAGCCCGTACTTGTGGGAATCAAGATAGCACTTGAAGTCATCGGGATCAAGCCCCTGTCTCTTCATCTTCTCCAGCTGTTCTTCATAGTCGTGGATACGCTGACCGCCTGTGGTGATCTCAAGCCCTCTGAAAAGCAGGTCGAACTTGCAGGCAGTTCTGGGGTCTTCCTTGTCGTCCATAGCATAGAAGGGAGGCTTTGATGAGGGGAAGTTGGTGACGAATATGAATTCCGTCCCGTACTCTTTCTTTGCCCAGTCGCACAGGAACACCTCATCCTCTGGCTCCAGGTCGAACTTGTTCTTTGCCTTGCTGCCCTTTATGAGGGAAACTGCATCCTCGAACTTGATGCAGGGTATCTCCCCTATTTCGGGTATATCAGCATTCAGCATCTTTATCTCCTGGGCATAGTTGTCCTTGAGATACTGCATCATGTACCTGAGCATGGCGGTCTCCATGTCCATTACATCGTACATACTGTCTATAAAGCCCATCTCAAAGTCAAGACCGATGTACTCGTTGAGATGCCTTGAAGTGGAATGCTTTTCAGCACGGTAAACAGGTGCTATCTCAAACACCCTGTCAAACACTGCCACCATAGCCTGCTTGTAGAACTGGGGTGACTGGTTGAGGAAAGCATCCTTCTCGAAGTATTCCAGACGGAATATATTGGCGCCGCCCTCTGCTCCCTGTGCCACTATCTTGGGAGAATGTATCTCTGTAAACCTGTTGTCCAGCATGAACTGGCGGAATGCGGATACCACGCCCTCCTGGAATTTGAAAACTGCTCTCTGGGCGGGATTCCTGAGTGCCACTCCCCTGTTATCAAGGTTGATGTCAAGGCTGCAGCCCAGCTTCCACTTGCTGACATGGAGAGGATAGTCGTATCCGGGCTTGTGCAGGAGCTTGATGGAGGTAAGGGCGAGCTCTATGCCGTTCTTGGAGCGCTCCTCCTCACGCACTATGCCTGTCACGCTTACAAAGCAGCCCTCTTTTATGCCCTCTGCACTGCCCTGACAGCTCTGAGGGTCATAGACTGTCTGTATCACATACCTTGCTGTACGCAGATGTATAAAGGAAAAGGCTCCCATGTCGTTTACCTTGTGTACTGTGGCACTTACGGAAATTTCCTTCCCGATGCTGTTTTTTGCCGCATCAAGGTCAAACTCTTCCTTTAGGGTATTCCCATTTACTGTTATCATATTATCGCCTCATACCGAAAGAATACATAATGCCGGTGCCTTGCACCGCATTCACAAACATATTGGATTATACCATATCTGATACGGTTTGTCAAGTCGCTTTGCGGTCATGTTTTTTCAGATACCTCGCTGAATGCGGAAATGACATCAAACGCATATATGATCATCAGGATCCAGAATGATACACACTTTGCCGCAAGTCTGAAGGAGCGCTTCTTATGGTATTCATTGTATTCAGGCAGGCGGATCTTTCTTGAACGCACAAGCACGAGTATGGAGATGAGCCCCACAAGACCCAGTACCGCTATCACTGCAAGCCATACCATATCAGCGGTGTCCTCATCGGTAAAGTAGCTTACCAGCGCATTAATACATGACCAGGAATTGAGGAACATATGCCCTATGATAGAGGGGATGACCGATCCGCACTTGATGTCTGCATATGCAAGCACCAGACCCACTATAAATCCGGATATCCCCTGCAGGATATTCCCGTGCATCAGCCCGAAGCAAACGGACGAAAAGATAATGCCGAATCTCATGCTCACCTGGGACATTCGCCGCAGGATAACGCCCCTGAACATCAGCTCCTCGCAGACAGGGGCGACTATAAGGCTGGTGAATATATCCACTGCCAGATAGGCGGGGGTAACATCCTCCGTGGCATTTGTCATTATTTCGGATACGGGAGACAGCCCTGCAAGCCCCATGACATTTATCACTACGAGCTGTATTATCATAGCCAGTGAAAAAGCCCCACAAAGCACGAGTATCATTCCGCCTATATCCTTGCCCCGGATATTCTTGGCAGAAAAGTACTCGGAGAATTTTACCTTGCTTATGCACTTATCCACCAGGAAAACTATAAGGCAGGCAGCAGCAGGGGTAAAGGTGGCTATCATCAGGTACTGCCAGTCAAGTATGGGGTAATCGTTTTCATCATAGCGGTAGGAATAGGAGGTTATCTCGGGTATGAGATAAAAGAAGGTCTGGGATAGTATCAGCGCCAGAAATGAATGAAGAATGGCAAGAAGAAAGGTATTTCTGTAATGCTTTCTGATATTGCTTTCCTCAAGGGTGGAGGGCATGGGGAATGCAGCACCCGCCGCATATGGGTATGAATACATTGTGACCTCCTTTAGCCGTTGGAAGTGACGGCATATTTTTCTTTCAGCTTATCCAGTATGAGCCAGGAGCATTTGTTTATATCTCCGCAGCCCATAGTCAGTATCAGATCGCCGCTTTTGGCATTGTCTGCCACATATTGTGCGCACAGCTCGAAGTTCTTGTCGTGATCCTGCTCCTCAAAGCAGATGCTTCCGGGTACCTTTGCCGCTAAGTCCCTGTCGTATATGCCGTAGGTGTTTTTCTCACGGGAACCCATGATAGCTGTGATAACGCAGTGATCGGGGATTTTCATAGCTTCGGCGAATTCATCTATGAGCATGGCCGTGCGTGAGAAGGTAAAGGGCTGGAATACGAGCCATACGCTGCTGTAGCCTGCCTTTACCGCCGCATTGAGGGTGACTGTAAGCTCGGTGGGATGATGACCGTAATCATCACAGACAGTTATGCCGTTTACCTCCCCGTACTTGTCAAAACGGCGCTTTGCACCGGTAAAGCTTTCAAGCCCTGCTTCGATCTCACCGGAGGTGGCACCCGACATATATGCTGCCGCACAGGCTGCCACAGCATTGGGGATATTGTGTTCCCCGTACACTCCAAGGCGTATATGGGCAAAATGCTCACCCTTGTGGAATATGTCAAACTCCGGGGTCACACTGTGGACTATATTGTCTGCATACCAGTCATTGCCGTGGGAAAGACCGAAGGTAACAACAGGTTTTTCTATGCCCTCAAGAGCTTTGCGGGTGTTGGCATCATCGCCGTTTGCAAGAACAGTCCCGGCCATATTCCCGAACTTCACGAAAGACTCAATTATTCTGTCCAGTGTGCCGAAATAGTCAAGGTGATCAGCATCGATATTGTTGATAAGTGCAATATCCGGGTGCAGATGCAGGAAATGGTCGCAAAACTCACAGGCCTCGCAGACAAAGGTATCCGATGTGCCGATACAGCCGCTGCCGCCTATTATGGGGAGCTTGCCGCCTATATACGCACTTATGTCCTTTCCGGCCCCCTTTAAAATCTGGGTTATCATTGATGTGACCGTTGTCTTGCCATGGGTGCCGCTGACGCATACGGCATTGTTGAACCATGAGGTGACAAGTCCCAGAAGCTGTGCCCTCTCTATCATGGGCACGCCGCTTGCCTTTGCCGCTACAAGCTCCGGATTGTCTGACAGTATGGCTGTGGTATATACGATGAGATCCGCCCCTTGGATATTCTCCGCCTTCTGCCCTATGGTGACCTGTATGCCCATACTGCGTACAGCTTCCACAGTTTCTGTCTGATTATTGTCGGAGCCTGTGACATAAAACCCTTTTGAATGGAGCATCTGAGCCAGAGGGTACATCCCACTGCCGCCTATGCCCATCATATGGATATGCTTTTTCCCTTCAAGGATGTTATGTTCATGTTCATTAAAAGTTACCAAAAATTTCACCTCAAAATAAGAGAATTTTAAGAGTATTATATAAAAAATAGTTTATAATTAGTATAACGATTTGAGTGACGTACAGACTGACACTAAGTCAACACTAAGGAGGAATCAGAAATGACAATAACAGATATCAAGATCAGAAAGATCATACCCGATGGCAGATTGAGAGCTGTAATATCCATCACTATCGACGATCAGCTTGCCATCCATGATATCAAGGTGGTTCAGGGCGATGCGAGACTGTTTGTGGCTATGCCCAGCAGAAGGGATGAGAACGGCTCATTCAGGGATATAGTCCATCCTATCTCACCTGATGCCCGTGCAAGCATTGAGGGTCAGATCCTTGATGCCTATACCCGTCATCTTGAAATGATCCAGGCAGAGGAAGAGGCAGCAAGGCTCTATCAGTCTGAGCTTCCTGCTGATGCAGAACCTAAGCCTTCGGATGAGCCCATTGCGGGAGATACATTTTCAGGAGCCATAAGCGACTAAGCTATGAACAATGAGCTTGCCGCTCACCGCCCGATGTCTCATCGGGCGGCTTTTTCTGTCACAAGATGCCATGTTTTGAGCAGGGCTATCTGTGTCTTGGCATCAGGTATCTCACCGTTTAACACCATATCCACAGCCTTTTCCAGAGGAATGCGCTCCACATCAAGAAATTCCCCCTCATCCGGGTGAGCAGTGCCGAAATCCAGTCCTCTGGCAAGATAGAGATGTATCTTCTCCGTGAGATACGCAACAGACGGGTAACACACCCCAAGGGAGATAAGCTCCCTGCAAGCCGCCCCTGTCTCCTCGGACAGCTCCCTTAGCACTGCCTTTTCCGGGTCTTCACCCGGTTCCAGCTTCCCTGCCGGTATCTCCAGAAGCGGGCACATGAAGGCATATCGGAACTGCCTTACCATAATGACCTCCCCCTCATCCGTAAGGGGGACGACTGATACACCGCCCGGGTGAATGACAAGCTCCCGCCCCACGACTGTTCCGTCATCAAGGCGTGCCTTGTCAGAGCGCACTGTAACGATACGGCCTTCAAACACCGTATTCTTTTCTATTGTAGTTTCATTGAGATACATTGCTCCACCTCCAGGTACAAAAAACATTATAACATATATTTCCGGATTTTACAAGTCATATTTATCAATTTGATTTTACATGGGTATAATAGCCTTCCAACCCCTGTTGTAAAGCAACACAGTATCCCGTACAGAAAATGACCTCCGACCCGCAGAGAACGTGAGTCGGAGGTCTATCATTTGCATTTCAAACAGGAAGATCATTGTTTCCCTTCTGTCAGCCTGCCGCTTTCGCAGGTGAAGACCTTGTCACCGTATGCTATGGTGTCCATCTCATGAGTGACCAGCAGTACGGCGGTGCCGTCACGGCGAAGCTCGGAAAACAGCTTCATTATCTCCTCTGTGGTCAGGCGGTCAAGATCTGCAGTAGGCTCATCGGCAATGAGTATCTCAGGCTGTGAGAACAGGGCACGGGCTATGAGCACTCTCTTCAGCTCTCCGCCGGAAAGCTCATTGGGATAGCTTTGTGCCAGATCCGCAATACCCGTCTTTTCCAGTATGGCAAGCGCCCTTGTATCATCGGCTTTTTCGGGGTAGATAAAGGAGGGCAGGCGCACATTGTCTATGACCGTAAGATCCGGTACAGTCCCCAGTCCCTGCGGGATAAAGCCTATACCGTTCCCCCTGATAGCCGAAAGCTCCCTGTCGGAAAGTTCGGAATACTTCTTCCCCTTGAATACAACATCCCCACTGTCGGGTGCCGCAAGACCCGCTGCGACCGTCAGAAGCGTAGTCTTTCCGCTGCCTGAGCGGCCTATGATGGTGTAAAAGTCCCCCTTGTCTATGCCAAAGCACACATCATTAAGGGCAAAGAACTTTTTGCCGCCCCTTATGTATTCCTTTGTGACGTGATCTAATTCAAGGAGCATCACATTACCTCCCTCATGGTGCTGTACACCTCTTTGGAGGTGAATTTTGCCGCACAGAGCGCAGATGCACCCGGGCCGCATATAACAGCAGCAAGGATGCTGACAGCTACTGCTGAAAGGATAGTTGCCACACTGGGCATGAGAAAGGGCACGCCTATGCTCTGAGAAATGGCGTTTGAAAAGGGGAAAATTATCTCACTCATGACCACTATACCGATGACAGCACCTATGATGCTTATTACAAAGGATTCCAGAAGGATAAGCGAGAATATCCGTCCCTTTGTTGCCCCTATGACACGGTACATGGAGAATTCTGCCCGCCTTGAATTTATGGTGACTGAGAACACTATAAGCAGTATCAGCACCGTAAGGACAGCTATCATTATCTCAAAAAAGCGTATATATGATGTGAAGTTCCTGATGGATGAGGATACCTCGTTGAACATATTGTCCGAGACCACGGTGTCAAGGTGATACTCTGCGGCATGGGCACGCAGGATATTGTTGGCCACCTCCTTTACATCATATCCGTCTGCCACATCCACAAGCACAGCGGAGATAAGGTCGTCGTTGTCCTGCAGCTCCTGTGAGGATACACGTGCTGCATCATGGGCAGCCTGCTTGGCAGTGGTTATATTCATAAATATGGAGGTGTCAAAGCCCATTCCCGTGTTTTCAAGCCTTCCTACCACCTTGTATACACGCTTGAAGAACTGAAGCTCAGAACCCACATCAGCACTTATCTTGCTGCCCACTACTATCTCACCGTCGGCAAGTGCTCCCTTTATCTGCCCTGTTATCCAGGGTGTCACGGTAAAATCCGTATCAGGGTCGATACCTATGAGCTGCAGAGGGTAGGAACAGCATCCTGCGGAAAGGGTCGCCACGTAGATCTGGGGGGAAGCTGCTGCCACCCCTTCCACCTGTGATATGGCATCAAGGGCACCGGGATCAAGGTAGAACGTAGTAGGCTCTCCCCTGAGTATCGCCCCCTGTGCCTTGCTCTCATATCCGTACCGCACCACCATGACATCAGCGCCGAGACGCTTTTCAAGGGTATCAAGCCCTCTGTTCATGGAGGATGACAGGATAAGCCCTCCGAATATGGCTGCACACAGCAGCGCCACCACAGCAGACAGCCCTATGCTTCTCAAAGGGCGTCTGAAAAGAGAGCTTTTCACTATGGTCATGGAAGTTACAGGCTTCATCTGCGTTCCTCTTTTTTCTTTGTCAGCACAAAGCAGATGACAGCCCCCATGCCGCACAAGGTGTTGAGTACATAAAGTGCCGGGAAGGTAAGAGCCCTGCACTTCATGGTGGGCATGGAGCAGCCCCCTATTATGCAGGCAGGGATGAGAATACCGGCTATGCATACGGGTATCATTGCCATAAATATGCCTGATGCGGTATCCCTCTTTACAAAAAGGCTCATAATGCCTCCGCAAAGGATAATGCCGCCCAGAACTGCATCAGCCACCACAGACCAGTGGCATTTCATGGGTACTCCCCCGCCGTTTGCAGTCTCTATAAGATGATCGCAGGGCGGCAGTATAAAGAGCCCTGCTGCGATGAGCAGAATACCGAATATCATCATCACTGCGGCAGGTATTATTTTTTTAAGATCCATAGCTTCTCCTTACGAAATCTATAACGAAAGTGCTTAGCCCTGTGCTTGTTCAAGGGCGAGTGTGGCAGCCTCCGTGAACTGGTTGTATGACCTTGTGGCACCGGAGATGCCGTCTACAAGCTCAAGATCACCGAAGTCCTTAAGGTCGGCGGCATACTGCTTTGAAGCGGCAACAGCCGCCTGTGCAGTCTTGTAGTATTCCTCGCTTTCCACACCCTTGTAGACCTTGCCGTAGTTCTCATCCTTTACGGAACCGTCGGCCTGCCATGTGAGATAGGTGCAGTCGCTTATCTTTCCGTCTGTTATGGTGATGGTGATCTCACCATATGCCCCTTCCTCGTCCTCGCTGCTGTATGCCTTGTATGTGCCGTCCTTATAGGCAGGAGCGGAGCAGGCTGTGAGTATTGCAAGACATATGCCTGTCACAGCGGGTATGATATGCTTCTTCTTCATGTTATCCCTTCCCCAGCAGCATTTCATCGGACAGTCCCTCATAATCCCTGAGATTAATGGGCTTTGAATAGTCATTGTGGTTGATGATGTTCTTAGTGATGCGCCCGTGTTCAAGAACTATGGTGCGCTCGGCAACAGCCGCCACCTCCGGGTCATGGGTAACAACTATTATGGTGCTGCCCTCATTGTGGAGCTGTCTGAATATCTCAACGACCACATTTTCATTTGTTTCGTCAAGGTTGCCCGTAGGCTCATCGGCAAGGAGTATCTTCGGATAATTGATAAGGGCACGGGCTATGCACACACGCTGCTGTTCGCCGCCTGAAAGCTGGGAGGGATAGTGCTTTGCACGCTCTTTAAGGCCTACTCTGTCAAGTGCCTGGAGAGCCTCCTCCTCATCGGGCATACTGTGGTAGTACTGTGCCACCATGACATTCTCAACGGCGGTAAGGTAGTTTACCATGTGGAACTGCTGGAAGATAAGCCCTATCTTGTCACGGCGGATGTTGGTAAGGCTTTTGGCGCTTTCCTTGGTTATGTCCATCCCGTCAAGAATGACACGCCCCTCTGATGCCTTGTCCATGCCGCCTATAATGTTCATCATAGTGCTTTTGCCGGAGCCGGAAGGCCCCATGATAGCCACCCACTCGCCCTTTTTCACTTTGAGATCCACATTGTTCAGGGCTTTGAGCTCGCCATATATCTTTGATACGCCCTCCAGAACGAGTATATCCTCATTGTCCTGTGCTGTAACGGACTTGCTTTTATCTGCCATGATTATTCCCCCTTTAGTACAAGAGCCGGATCTATATTTGTAGCACTGCGCATGGGGATAAGGCACGCGACCGCCGTTACCGCCACTGAGCTCAGTATAGTTACAGGGACCAGTCCCCATATGAATGACACGGATCTGAAGAATACACTGTTTGAAACATACTGTGCAAAGAGAAATCCCAGCACTACGCCGAGTATGCCCCCGCATACACCCAGGAAGATGCCCTGCCCCAGAAACTCTGTTGTTATCTCCCTGTTGCTGGCACCTATGGCCTTTTTAAGGCCTATCTCCCTGCGCCTTTCCGTGACCACAGCCGTCATGGTGGTGGCAACGCTTATCATGGTAAGGACTATTATCACGATAGTGACTATAAGTATCAGAGCCTGCAGCTTTGTAAGCACCGTGCCCTCTGATTCCGTCACACGCTTTACAAGTCGTGCGTTCACCCTGTCCGATGATGAATTGATCCTTTCGGCAAGCCCCGAAAGCTCATCGCCCTGCAGCGATATGCTGCATTCAAGGGTATCAAAGGAATCCGTATCACCCATAAAGGAATCAAGGGCTGTATCAGTCATGAAGATGAAGTTTTCCTCACTGCCGCCTGTTTCCACTATGCCGGAGACCGTATATGTGTTCTTTACACCTTCTCCTGCCCCATTGTCAGCTTCAAGCTCCACATTTTGACCTACCTTGGCATTTACAAGCTGTGCCACCTTGCTGCCAAGCATGATGCTTGAATCATCTGCCGCCCATTCTCCGGAAATATTCCAGTAGGGCGAGGTAGCCGCAGCCTCATTCATCTGGGTACCCGCAGCTGTCACAGGCTGTGAATTGAGAGTTACTGTCTCATACCTGTATGGTGCAGTGCCTACCGTGTTTTCAGCGGGAAGCAGAGCCCGTATGGTTTCTATCTCCTCATAGGTGAGCTTTGTGCCGTCTGCGGGAGTTACCACCATGTTGGCACCGTAGGAACGCAGCTCCCTTGTGAGCTGCCTGGGAATGTCATAGTATATGGTCATAAGCCCTGATACTATCGTAGCCCCGACTGCAATGGCAAGCAGGGCGACGAGCATTCTTGAACGCTTGCGCAGCAGTGCCCCCGTGACCATTTTAAAATAAAATGAAGATCTTTTCATATGTCTACCTTTAACCGCTCTCAAAAAGCATCAATTACTGTGGAGAACTTCTGTGGGATTCATCTTTACCAGCATCCTTATGGCGGGTATGCTCCCGATAAGTGCCACACACAGCACCAGTACCGCAACCAGCGGCATTGACACAGGAGTAATGGCAATGGAGGAGGAAAATACGGTCATACCTATGATCTGTGCCAGCCCCATTCCTGCAATATAGCCAAGAACGCCGCCAAGTACAGCCGTCAGCATTATTTCTGTAAGCACAAGTCCTATGACCTGTATATCATGGGCGCCCACAGCCTTTAACAGCCCTATCTCCTGGGAACGCTCCATTACCGATGCTGCCACAAGGTTCATGATACCCAGTGCGGAGCCTATGAGGGCAAGGGCAGTGATAAGTATCATGAGAAGCTGTATCTTTTCAAGTATGGCTCCCTCAGAATCAGCAACCTGCCTTATGGCTTTGGCGCTGCAGTCGGGAATAGCCTCCTCTATCTGGTAGCATATCGCTGATACATAGGCTGTGCAGTACCAGGTCTCCCAGTCTGCGGCGGACAGGCTCTGCGGATCCTGAGCCGCCCTCTTGGAAAGCTCATTGTCCGGTGTGGTAAGGGCACTTACCTCAATGGAGCTTATGAGCCCCTGCCTGCCAAAAAGCTCCTGTGCAGCCTTCAGCGTGGTATAGATGTAGTCATCCTCGTCCGAGCCTGTGTCAAATACGGCCTTGACAGTATACTCAGCTGATGAGCCGCCCTTATTCACCGTAATGGTATCCCCTGCGGCTATGCCGTATTTCTGTGCAGCACCGATACCTACCATGCACTCATCGTCGTCATCATCGGTGAGCCATTCTCCCTCAATATCCCACCAGGTTTTCATCTCCCGCATACCTGTGTCAAGGGATTCCCCTGACGGAGTTTCCATGTGATGATCAAACCATGTGCCCACAAGCATCACATCGCTTTCATCAAGGGTGACACGGCCTTTGAGATAGGGGGTGAAGTCTACTATGTTGTATGACCAGAATATAGTCTTTAGCTTTGGGAGAGCTTCCTCGGAGAGAAATTCATCATCCCCTGTCCCCTCCTCCACACCATAGAGGTCACTGAGTATGGATGCGCCCTTGGGGCTTACAGTGATGTTTGCACCGTAGGTCTTCAGCTCTGCATTGACCTTGTTGCCCACATCCATCATAACATTTATCATAGCAGTGGCAAGAGATGCTCCCAGGGCTATGGTAAAGGCAATAAGCAGCATTTTACCAAGCTGTTTGGTAAACGTGCCCCTTATCATGCGAAAGAACATAAAAGCCACCTCGTCATACAAATCTTTTCTTTTCAGCGGCAAGAGCCTCTGTTTCGATAACTATTTCGCCGTTTTCAATGCTGTATTCAAAGGGTATGGGGTTGCACCCGCCCTTGAAGCCTATGGTATCAACATTCATGACCACATCACACTTCTTGCATACCACCTGTCCTGATCTGTTCTGATAAAAGCCCGCCTCACCGCATATCTCGCAGGCATCAAATCCAAGGCCGAATGCAACGTCGTTTTTCTGTATGACAATAAAGCGAATGGTCACATTATCGTCAAAGGTGTAGGAAAATCTGTGGAGCTCTCCGTCCCTGAGCTCATCGCAGCTGAGCCTTATCACACCGTCATATGCCTTTACTGCCACCGCCGGAGAAAGCTCCACCTCACGGGAATCATACGCCTTGACAGCGGTTACCACAAAGGAGGAAAGGAGCACACAGATCAGAGCACAAACGCTCCACCTTCTTCTGCTGCGGGCTGCCGCCTTCAGCTTGCGATGCTCCGCAGGATTTGCATATTCACCCTTTATGGTAACATTCCCGATATATACCGCAAGAGGAATGATCACTGCAATTACTGCCGCAAGAAGGATGAATACCACGGAATGGTTCACAACATACCGCACAAATAGCACAACAGGCTTCCATTTTACTATGCGCCTTGTTACAAGGTACTGCATGAATATGCCGAATATACTCACAAGATAGATAAGTGTTACAGCAAGCAGCACGCCGGAGTTGAACCTTTTCCCAAGGGAGCCGCATATTCGTGTTATGGCTGCAAAGATGACAACAGAAATGATAAACCCCAGAAGAAAGCCCGTCAGCTTGAAGAGGAATTCCGTTGAGAATATGCTTTCATCCACATTCATGAAGTTGTCCGGGTAGGCAAGCACCTCCGGCAGATTGTAAATTACAAGGGCACAGGAGAAAAGCCCTCCGAATACGCCCGCAAGTGTATGTGATATACCACCCTTTGTACTGTCGGCATCCTTGTCGTTCTTATGGACAGACACAAGGTGAAACACAAGGAAGGCTATACACAGCACTATCTGTACAGGATTCAGGTAAAAACTGAACCTTCCCTTGTTGATAAGGGCCGTGTGTGTCATGAGCCAGGCTATGACTGCCGAAGCGGCTGCGCCAACGGCTGTTCCACAGACAAGACACTTCATTCTCCTGGTGTTTTTACTCTGTGCCGACACAACAAAAAGCAGCGAGAGCACTATGCCGAAAACGAATAATTCTTCCGTCACCTTTATCAGATAACCAAGCATGGGAGCACTCCTTATTAAAAGCGTTTATGGCAAGACGGAATATCCGCCTTGCCGTAAACAAAACTATACTAAGCCGGCAGGTTATCTGCCTTGAGTTTAAAGAAGACTTACCACTCAACGGGAGTCCATTCAAAATCCCATTCTGCAACAAGGGGCTCAGACCAGAAGGATGCGCCGGGCATACCGGTAGCCTCATCAACATGGAGCAGATAGCCTGCATCCTCAGGGCTCTTGATGGTGAACTTTACATGATATGTGCCAGCCTCACCGATAACAACGTTAGCGCCGTAGTGAGGACCATCGGTAGCATTCATGGGCATGAAGTTGCCGGATGTAGCAACATTGCCGGAAGCATCTGTGATCTCGTAGGATACGGAGAGGTAGGGAACGAAGTCGCCTGTACCAAAGCCGAGACCGTTGTCAGCAAGTGCGTGGATATCAGCCTCGATGTGACACTGAGCCTCGGAAACTGAAAGACCTGCATTTGCAGAGGGAACCATCTCAACGGGCTGGAAATAAACGCCGCCTACATTGAGAACGCCGCCGAGTTCCTGATCCTCACCGATCTCAAACTCCTCAAAACCGGCAACGTCACCGGGTGCTGCAACATCTGCAGAAACAGTGGGCTCATCAGCGGATACGGTGGTATCAGCTGCCTGATTTGTGCTGCTGCAAGCTGTGGCAGCAAGTGCCATAGCACCGCAAAGTGCGATTGCAGCGATAGAAGTAAACTTCTTCATGACTTTTCCTCCTATATGGATACGATTATCTATGCACACGGCCTTATGCCGCTTGGCATCATTTTTTGTCTGCGTCGTTTCCGGCATTGTCAAGTGCCACCTGACGCTTTGCCGCCTTTGCAGCAGCTTTTTCCTCACGGCGCTTGCGATCCGCTTCATATGCCTCACGCTGAGGAGCGAACTTTTCATCAAGCCTCTTCTGCTTTTGAGCCGCCTTTTCATTCTGCTCGTCAAAGCTGCGTACAGCCTTTAATATCTGAGCCCTGTCAGCGGGTGCGATCTTCTCCCAGCCCTCCGTGATCTCACCGGCGGACATTCTTGCAGAAGCGACTGCATCATATATCCTTGCCTTCTGCAATGCGGTAAGCCCGCTTGTGCGGTTTATGAAATCCTCAGCACTGACCGCCTTGGCAGCAGACTCGGATTCAGCCCTGAGCCTTTCGCCCTCAAAGTAGGAATCACGTGCCAGTTTTCTCCTTGCGATGATCCATGTCACAACGCAGACAGCAGTGAGTATGACCTGGGGCACAAAGGTAATGGTGAAGGGATATATGCCAAGCACAGCGGAAAGGGTGTCAAAACTGTTGCAGAAGGGTTCAAGCCAGGTTATCCTTGCGTTGGGCAAAGTATCTCCGATGCCGCCCTCCACAAGCAGTGAGTGGAGCCCTCCTCCCAGAAAGCTTACGCAAAGCACCATCATGAATACTGTGGTGACCTTGAAAAAGGGACCCAGGGGAAGTCTTACACTGAACTTCACTATCAGCACATATACGCAGGCAAGTATGAGCACGCCGCAAACAAGTCCTGTCCATACAGACGAGTGATCCCCGTCACCGGTAAGCAGCGGCTGATAGAAGAGTATTGTCTCCGCACCCTCTCTGAACACTGCCAGGAAAGCTGCAAACGCAAGCCCCCACATATTGCCCTTTGTGGCGCTGACCTCTACCATGCCCTCAATGTAGTTTTCCCATGCGGCAGCCTCTGTTTTGCCAAGCATCCAGTTGGATACCCAGAAAAGCACGACCACAGCCACAAGTGCTGCAATACCCTCGATTATCTCCTGGGAAATATCCGCACCGCCAAGGAACTTGCCGATGATGACAGCAGCTATGATAGATGCAGCGATACCCAGCAGACAGCCTGCATAGACCATCTTTATGCCGTCTCTGCGGCGAATCTTTGTAAGGTAGGCTATAATGCCCACCACAACGAGTATGGCTTCAAGCCCTTCACGAACTATTACAAGAAGCGCTGTGGCAAAGTCCGCAGCAGAGCCTGCACTGCCCGAAGAGGAGGAGGTGTCGGCACTGTCGCTGCCCTCGGCAGAGCTTCTTGTGGTACCGTCCAGTGTGGCGGCATCATCCAGAAGAAATTCTATCAGAGTGTCGATGTTGTCCTTTACAGTAGCCTTGTCGGAGCCGTTTATCATGTTCTTGCGGCTCTCCTTGAACTGCCATTCGACCTCAGTTACTCTGGCACCTGAGATAGCTGTCATGACAGTCTTTTCATAGCCCAGCTTCTCGTAAAACTTGTAGTATGCCGCATTTACGACTGTCCTGCCGCCCTCAAGGTCACCGGAGTCGTAGACATCATAGGCACCGTTCAGAACTACCGCCATTGATTCGGCAACATCCGTCCAGGTGGCAAACTTTTCGTTGGACATATCGTCTGCCTTCTGCACCCATTCATCGGCAGTAAGAGCCTCCTCTTCCGCATAAACAGGGCTGAACAGGCACATCAGTCCGGTAAGAAGCAATGCAAATATCAGTGAAAACCTTTTAGCAGTCGATCTCATTGCACCTCGTCCTTTTTAAGTTAGCTATAAGCAACTGTTTATCATAGTTTAAGCGGCACTGAGCCGCCTTAAATAACTTGCAGGACTGACAGCGGTTGTATACAGCTAACTGTCACCCCTAAAAATATGCGCCATACAGCGCACTGACTGTTATAATTATATCACATTTGTAGGAATTGTCAATAATTCAATCAAAAAATTGTGCACAAATATGCATAAGCAAATTTTTGATGAAATTAGTCAAAATGGTAATTTGTAAATTTAGTATTTACTTCATTAAAACAAGCTGAAACGATAATTTGAACACGGTATTGATTTTATAGGCTATTATAACAGTCTTTGCAGTTGCCTCCGAGATGAATAGTGCTATTTTTACAGAAATCGGCTCAAAAAATCTATCTTCTCCATTGTTGTAAGTTTACACTAAATATATTGACATATTCGTGCGCATATGTTAAAATCATACAAGTGATGTACTGCAATATCATTTAAGGAGTTGTACGATATGGGACTGCTTGATAAACTGTTTACAAAAAGAAAACCGGCTGACCCCAGGATGGCTTCGGAGGAGATACCCGAAGAGATCTCCGCAAAGGAGGAGCCTGCTGAAAGCGCTCCCCCTGCCGAAACTGAAAGCACAGAGCCTGCACAGGTCACGGACAATGAGATGAGTGCAGAAACCGCAGAAGCGGAGAAGGACACTGCTAAGGCTGTTGAGGGCGACAGCTCGTTTGAGCCGGATGTTATCAAGGAAAACCTTCTTATTGCCACATGGGATGGGACTGTAAGCAAGACGCTGGAAAATGTTCTGTCAGCTGAGTACGCCCTGTTCTTTGCTGCTACAGTCAAGGATGCCTTGAAGCTGCTGAGGGAGCACAGCGACATCGACCTTGCCCTCCTCGATGTGTCTATGGACGACGAAAAGGGGCTTAGTGCCGTAAAGATAATTTCCGGTGATCCGAAGCTTTCCCGCACTGCCGTTGTGGCGCTTGCCTCAAATGCTGATATGCAGAAAAAGGCGCTTGACAGCGGCGCCATAGACTTTATCTCCATGCCCCTGCCTGATGCCATGCAGATACGTCTGAGAGTTGACAGATGCGCAGAGCTGGCTGAGAACCGTGAAATAATCAGCAGGACAGAGCGTGATGACCACACCGCCCTGTACAATGCGGATTATTTCAGGTATTATGCGGAGCTTTTTGACAGGCGTTCACCGGAAACACGCATGGATGCTGTTGTTCTCATGATAACCAATCTTCGTATCCTGTCAAAGAACTACGGCAGACGTTTTGCAGAGACCGTGGGACAGCGTGTGGGAAAGGCTGTAAAGGATATCACAGGCGACAAAGAGGGCTTCGGATGCCGTGCAAACGAGGATACATTCTACATCTACCGCCATTATACCGAGGACTTCGACTATGACAAGTTCCTTTCAAGCATAGTGTCCACGCTCCGCAAGGACTCCCCCACGGGCAGCAAGGAACGCCTTTGCCTCGGCGTTTACAGGGATATTGACAAGAGCATATCCGTTGACAGACGCTTTGAGCGGGCTGTAATGGCTGCATCCTCCGTAGTGGACAGCCTTACCGATAAGGTGGGCATCTACAATGAGGAAATGAAGGAGAAGATCCTTTACAGAGAGCAGATCCTTGGCGAATTTGTCTCCTCTCTCAAAAACGACCGCTTCAAGATCTACTTCCAGCCCAAGTTCGATATCAGAGGGGAAAGACCTGTTCTCTACTCCGCAGAGGCGCTGGTGCGCTGGGATCATCCCCAGCTGGGGCTCATAGGACCCGGGGCATTCATAGATATACTGGAGGAAAACGGCCTAATCACACAGCTTGACCGCTATGTCTGGAGCTCTGCTGCTGCCGAGGTGCGCCGCTGGAAGGATGAATTCGGCTATTCCGTGCCCGTATCCGTGAACATTTCCCGTGTGGATATGCTGCTGCCACTCCTCAAGGATATATTCAAGGATATACTCAAGTCCTACTCACTTACAGAGAATGACATAATCCTTGAGATCACAGAGGGCGCCTATGACAATGACGATGACCAGATGATGAACACTGCCCAGGAGCTTCGTGGCATGGGCATGGGTATGCGCATAGAAATGGGCAATTTCAGTGCGAACTACTCCTCCATCGGTATGCTGTCAAGTATGCCTGTTGACGTGCTGAAGATCAATATGGACTTTATCCACAAGTCCCTTGGCGGCAACAAGGATATGCGCATGATCGAGCTTATCATCGACATTGCGGATTATCTCAACGTGCCTGTCCTTGCAGAGGGCGTTGAAACAGAAGAGCAGTATATCATGCTGAAGGCTCTCGGCTGTGACATAGTACAGGGCTACTACTTCTCAAAGCCTGTTCCCAAGGAGGAATTTGACCACTTTGTAACAGAGAGCAAGGATGCAAACAAGCGTGTGACCGTTGAGACAAAACGCAGCTATGTAAGCATCTCCAAGGCTCTGTCCGGGGAATACGAAAAGATATTCTACATTGATGTGAAGACAAACCACTACCTGCAGTTCTATTCCGGTGCGGGCGGAGAGTTCCGCATCCAGACAGGCGGGCGCAACTTCTTTGCTGATGTGGAGGATGTTATCCTGTCCAATGTGGCTGACGAGGATGTGGAGCGCATTGCAAAGCTTATCAGCCGTGAACAGCTTATGGAATGGATAGACACCAATGAGCCTCTGCTCACACACTTCAAGGACAAGCAGGACGGCAGGCTCTGCGCTCTTGAAACAGTACACACAAGAAATCAGGATGAGCAGCATATCGTAATCGGAATGTCCCGCAAGGATGAGATACAGTAAAGAGCATACCCACAGACAATGTCTGTGGGTATCTTTATAGAGGTTGGAGCCTTTACAGACAACGTTTTGCCCCGCCCTGAGAACTTATTTGCAATTAATATGCGAAAAAGACTTGACAAACAGGGAAAATAGTGATAGTATATTTACAAGTAAAACACGATAGAGGTTGCGGTAAAGATCAGTAGCGCAGGACAGGCTCCCCTGAGCCTATGACCCGTGCGTGAAAGGCAATACCGCCGAAGATGCAGTACAGCAGGGGCGTGCAGCATCTGATCTTTGTTCCGAACAGGTTCAGGATTGTCACCTGATGCAGCGGCAACGCGGCATTTAGATGGAGAGCTATCTGTTACTGCACCACGCAGAAACATATGCTTTTTACCTTTTGGGAGATCGGTTTTACTGCCGGTCTTTTTGTTTTATCTGAGGGAATGTGTGCGGGTTGCTGCTGTACCCTGCTCCATGGGTGCGCCGTGCCGTTCTCATCCAAATCTGATAAGGGAAGTGTTTTAAGATGAAGCAGTACAATGTAGGTATCATAGGTGCTACGGGCATGGTGGGACAGCGTTTCGCCCTGCTTTTGGCAGATCACCCCTGGTTTAACGTGAAGGTGCTCGCCGCATCTCCGAGAAGTGCAGGAAAGCCCTATCATGAGGCTGTGGGCAAGCGCTGGGCATTCAGGGATCAGCCCATACCCGAAAAGCTCAAGGATCTCGTCGTGATGGATGCCACAGCTGATATAGATGCCATCGCATCACAGGTGGATTTCGTATTCTGTGCGGTGGATATGAAGAAGGATGAGATAAGAGCTCTTGAGGAGCGTTACGCAAAGGCTGAATGCCCTGTAGTATCCAACAACTCAGCACACCGCTTTACTCCCGATGTTCCCATGGTAGTGCCTGAGATAAACCCGGAGCATATAGAGATAATCAAGGCTCAGCGTGAAAGGCTCGGCACAAAGCGTGGCTTTATTGCAGTAAAGTCCAACTGCTCCCTGCAGAGCTATGTTCCCGCACTTCATCCCCTTATGAAGGATTTCGGGGTTGAAAAGGCCATGGTCTGCACATATCAGGCTATTTCCGGCGCAGGAAAGACCTTTGAGACTATGCCCCAGATAATAGACAACGTGATACCCTACATCGGCGGAGAGGAAGAAAAGTCCGAGAAGGAGCCTCTGAAGATCTGGGGTCACATTGAGGGCAATGAGATAGTAAGCGCCGAGTCTCCCGTAATATCCGCCCAGTGTCTGCGTGTACCCGTATCTGACGGCCACACTGCGGCTATCTTCGTAAAATTTAAAAAGAAGCCCACTAAGGAAGAGATGATAAAGGCGTGGAAGGAATATTCCGGCGTTCCCCAGGAGCTTTCCCTTCCCTCTGCTCCCAAGCAGTTCCTCCACTACTTTGAGGAGGATGACCGTCCCCAGGCTAAGCTCGACCGCCTTATAGAAAACGGCATGGCAGTTTCCATAGGCAGACTGAGAGAGGATATAATATTTGACTACAAGTTCGTATGCCTTTCCCACAACACCCTGAGAGGTGCCGCAGGCGGTGCCGTGCTTATGGCAGAGCTTCTTGCTGCAAAGGGGTATTTTGACTGACATCTGTCCTGTTAAGGAGGAAACCAAATGCCAAGAAAACGAATGATCGGGGTGCTTTCTGTGCTGATCGTATCAGCAGCCCTGCTTTCGTCCTGCGGCACCAGATCATCCGATACAACGGCTGATACCACTGCAGGCCAGAACAGTGAGAGCATCACATCATCTTCCGAACCCGCAACAGTTTCCGACGATAATGCACCGGTTGACGACAGTCCGGCAGACGATTTGACTGTCGCAGACCAGGCAGACACCGATATGACAGAGGCTGCCGTATCTGCCGCTTCGGGTGTCGCCGGCGCAGAATACGGGGATCCTTCCACGACCAACGGAAAGTACAAGCCGGATAAGACATTCGCATTTGTTGAAGGCATAAGGATGGATATGACAGCTGATGAGGTCATATCGGTACTGGGTGAGCCTGACAAGGAAGAGTCAGCCTTCGGGATGAAATACCTGTACTACGGTGAAAGCACTCTGATATTCGGCAACTACACGGAATTCATGCAGGCTTTCCTGAACGGGGAGGAAAGCCAGTCAGACGCTGCTCCTGTCAAGGAGGCAAGGCTGAGCATCGTACAGATTGGAGACAATGCTCTCCCCTGCTACGGCGGTATCGGGATCGGTTCCACCAAGGAAGAAGTGCTCGACACGTTCTGTCATGACCTTGAAGACCACACCCCCGAAGAAATGAAGGAAGAACACACAAGATATATCTATGGTTCAGAACACGTTCTCAATGATGATGAGCTTGATGATGTGCTTGAAGGCGATCTGCACAGCGGATCCGGAGAACCATTCAAGCTCGCTCTCGAAGCTACTGAGGACGGAGACCATATCTTAGGCTACTATGATATGGATATGTCAAGCAGTATCTATATGCTGTCTTTTGAGCTTGATGACGACGAACGTGTAAGTACCATAATGGCATCGCTGCTTGATGTTTCCATATATGACGAATTCGAGGGCAATGCCTCTGATGATCCGGACGATGACGATCTTTTCGACAATGACTATGATTACGCGTCCGATACAGACGATGACGATTTTTTCGATGATGACGATGACTAAACTCATCAAAAAGGAAGGTACATATGAAGAATACAATTTTTACGGGTGCGGGCGTTGCCATCGTCACCCCCATGAATCAGGACGGTTCTGTAAACTATGAGGCTCTCGGTGACCTTATCGAGATACAGATAAAGGGCAAGACCGATGCCATAATCATCTGCGGCACCACAGGCGAATCATCCACACTCACCGATGAAGAGCACAGGGAGTGCATACGCTACACCATAGAGAAGGTTGCACACCGCATACCTGTTATTGCAGGCACAGGCTCAAATGACACAGCCTATGCCATAGAGCTCTCCAAGGAAGCTGACAGCATGGGCGCCGACGGACTGCTCCTTGTGAGCCCCTACTACAACAAGGCTTCCCAGAAGGGTCTTATTGCCCATTACACTGCCATCGCAGATGCGGTGAATATCCCCTGCATACTCTACAATGTGCCCTCCAGAACTGGCTGCAACATCCTTCCGGAGACCATGAAGGTTCTGGGACAGCATAAGAATATCGCTGCTGTAAAGGAAGCAAGCGGCAACATATCCCAGATTGCAAAGATATTTGCGGAGTGCGGCGATCTTATCGACGTATACAGCGGCAATGACGACCAGATAGTTCCTATCATGTCATTGGGCGGAAAGGGCGTTATCTCCGTACTGTCAAATGTTGCCCCTGAGATCGCCCATACCATTGCACAGCTGTGCCTTGACAACAACTTCCCCGAGGCCGCTGCTATGGCAGCAAGATATCTGCGCCTGTGCAACGCACTGTTCTGCGACGTAAATCCCATTCCCGTAAAGGAAGCCCTCAATATGATGGGATTCCCGGCAGGCCCCTGCCGTCTTCCCCTCTGTGAGACCGAGGACAGCAAGAAGGAGATCATCCGTGCTGCACTTTCCGATGCAGGCCTTCTGAAATGAGGTAGGATATGACAAAGATAGTTGTAACAGGTGCTAACGGTCATATGGGGCGTGTTATTGCGGACATAGTAGGCGGCCGTGAGGACTGCACAATAATTGCAGGAATTGACCTCAACACCACTCCCAACGGTGTATTCCCCATAGTGGAAAAGCCCTCCATGCTGCCTGAAAAGCCCGATGTTATCATAGATTTTTCACACCCCTCTGCTCTTGACGGGCTACTTGACTACTGCATCTCCAACAATGTACCCATAGTTATTGCCACCACAGGCTTCAATGACGAACAGAAGGCAAAGATACAGGCTGCATCTGAAAAGGTGGCTGTGTTCTTCTCCTTCAATATGTCCCTTGGCATAAACCTCCTCTGTGCGCTTGCAAAGACAGCCGCAAGGATACTCGGCAGTGAGTTTGATGTGGAGATACTGGAAAAGCACCATCACAGAAAGCTGGATGCCCCCTCCGGCACAGCCCTGATGCTGGCTGATGCCATCAACTCCGCCACGGACAGAGAGTATGAGTACATCTACGAGCGCCACAGCGTAAGACAGCCAAGACAGCCCAATGAGATAGGTATCTCCTCGATCAGAGGCGGCACTATCGTAGGTGAGCATGACATAATCTTTGCAGGCCGTGATGAGGTCATAACCCTCTCCCACCAGGCTGCATCCCGTGAGGTGTTCGCAGTGGGCGCTGTCAACGCCGGGATATTTATATCCGATAAAAAGGCGGGTATGTATGATATGTCCGCTATGATAGAACAACGCATATAAAAAGGAGACACATCAAAATGAAAAAGCTGAATGCGAGCATTTCTTCAGTTTTAGCCCTTATGCTGGCGGCAGCCATGAGCACAAGCGCTATGGCGGCATCCGTAAAGACCTCCAAAAGCGTCAGTGCAGCATATCCCTGGTATAATTCCCACAGCAAGCTGTACTACGATTCAAAGACCGATGCCCTTGCTGCATACAAGGTAAAGGATGCTGATGATTATGTATCCTACGCCTACGGTAAGACCTCCACTGAGGCTACTCCGGTTTTTGTATGGTACAGCTCCTACACAGGTCTTTATTACAGGACAAAGCCGGATGCAGTTGAAGCTTCAAAGAACAGCGATACCTATGTAAAGGATGTAAGCGCTGACAGCAAGACAAAAAAGGAGATAAAGACTTCTGAGAATGCAAGTGATTCATATCTCTGGTACAGCACCTCCACAAAGCTCTATTATCAGACCAAGGATGATGCAATGTCCCAGTCCGGCAACAATGCAGCCTATGTTATAAAGGTAGATCCCGACAAGGTTGATACCAGTACCAAGACTAATACAAGCACTGATACCAAAACCGCTGCCGCTGTGACCACAGATGCGAATGCCAAGCTCCCCGCTCCCGAAAACATCGTTTACACAGCTAAGTCCGACAGCATTACCCTTAAATGGGATGCAGTAGACGGTGCAGAGGCGTATAGGATCTATATGTACAACCGTGAGACAAAGAAGCTGGAAAAGTACAAGAACGTATCCAAGACAATCTGTAAAGTAAAAGGCCTTACAGCAGACACCAAGTACATATTCAAGATTGCCGCCATTGATAAAGTAAACGGCAAGTATGTGGAAGGAAGCAGGAGCAAGCAGATAAATGTAAAGACCATAGCTTGACGTCAAAAACAAAGCCCCCTGAGCGTTACAACTCAGGGGGTATCTTTGCATACGGCTGTGAGACTGTGCAGTCAGTTGGTGTTTATCTTTTTGGCAATGATTATGTCGTTTTTCTTTATCTTGATATCGTCGGTGGGGATGAGGGACAGGTCATTTCTCAGGATAAGATGGACCTGCATAGCGTATTTCCTGTTTATCTCCGAGACACGAAGACCTATGAGAGGACTGTCCTTTTCAGCCTTTATCTCCCCTATGGAAGGCATATCATCAAACTTTACATATGCATTTTCCCTGCGGGTATACTGTTCAACAAAGCCCGCACTTATGATACCTGTGGGAATGGCGACCACCCCTACTCCCAGGAAGGTGATGACAATTGCCATAATGCGCCCCATTACGGTGATGGGGTATATATCTCCGTAGCCCACAGTCAGCAGTGTGGCAACGCTCCACCATATCCCCGAAAAGGCATTGCGGTATACATCCGGCTGCGCCTCGTGCTCTGCGCTGTATATTCCGAGAGAGGATGCCAGCATAAGAACGATTATGATAAACACAGAAGATATAATCTGATTTCGCTTTTCCTTTAATACACCTGTTATAACGGTAAAGGAATCGTCATTGGCATTTATCCTGAACAGATGGAATATCCTCACCACACGCAACATACGGAATGCCACAAAGCCCGAAAACATTGACATGGGCAGAATGGTGAGCAGATCCACTATCCCGTCAAAGGAATAGAGAAAGCGAAGTACCGCCCTGGGACGGGAAAGGTTGGGATACAGCAGATCGGCAGTCCATATGCGCAGCAGATACTCAATGCAGAATATGCCCACAGTCACTGCTTCTGCTATGACAAATAGGGAGGAAAAGGCGGAAAGCTCATCAAAGGTCTCCAGAAACATCGCCAGTATGTTCACGATAATTGTTGCAGAGATGAACATATCAAAGGCGCGGCTTGGCAGATCATCCTTGGAGCCTATCTGGATTATCCTGAAAACACGTTCCCTGTTCATGTCTTCCTCCTGCTTGATGTGACACAAGGTTTTATTCCATTGCGGGAGCTTCCTCGGCAGCGGTTTCATCTTCGGTCTCACTATCAGGCACCTCGGCATCAGGTGCCTCGGCAGATTCACTCTCCTGCTGTGCCTTGATGTAGGCAAATCCCTCATCAAAGAGGGCGATGCACTCGTTGTAGCGCACGTTGGAGTCATCACAGCCAAGGCTTACAATGACAAGCTCGTGGCCGAAGCGCTCCGCAGATGCGATTATGCAAAAGCCCGACTTTTCTGTCATGCCTGTTTTGAGGCCGGTCGCATAAGGGTAGTAATAACCGCTGCCCTCTGTTATCAGCTTGTTGGAGTTGCTCCAGGATATGGCTTCACCGGTGAGATAGTTAAGATCTCTGTGTGTCTTTGCGCCCGATGCGGCCACCTCTGGGAAATCCTCGCTGAAAACGGTGATGCGCATCAGATCCATGGCGCTGGTGTAGTGTTCCTCATCGTGAAAGCCGTCGGGGCAGGTAAAATGCGTGTTTTTGCACCCAAGGCTCTCTGCGGTGCGGTTCATCTCATCAACAAAGACCTGTACAGCCTTCTCGGCGGAAAGGGTCTTGTCATCTGCGATGATCCTGCCCACCACTGCCGCCGCAAGGTATGCAGCATCATTTCCGGAGGGCAGCATAAGCGCATCTATGACCATATCCCTGTCAAGCTGCTGACCTTTCTGGATATTTGCCAGTGAAGACCCCGCACTCACCATGTCCTGCTCGTCTCCGGCCGTAAAGATGGTCTTCTCATCCGCATACTTTGCCACAAGAGCTGCTGTCAGCACCTTTGTTGTGCTGGCAGGGAACGCCTTGACATCCGCATCCTTTGAGAAGAGTACCTTCTGGTCGGTGGAGTCAAAGAGTACGAAATACGGAGTCTGGATAACCTCTTCTATGGGCTGTGCCCCCTGCTGGGAGAATATCTTGTCGATCTGCTTCATCTCGTCAAGGTGCCGCTGCTCGGTAAGCTCGCTCTGGGTAGGGAGAGCCTCTATCTTGCGGTATTCCATAGCCTCTATGCGCAGTGTCTTCACATTCTCCACCTGTGACAGCGCAGATATGAGCAGCACTACGCACACAGCGGCAACGACCAGCACGCCGAATATCACCATAAAGCTGAAAAAAGCCTTTCTGCGGCGCACTGCCTCCCTGTTGTTGGAAAGCTTTCTCTTAGCCAATCTGCTCACCTGCCCGTTATGCTCAGTTCCACTCTGTTATCTGCCACAAGGTCACCGTTTGACTCAATGGAGTAGGACAGCTTTAACTCTCCTCCCTCATCGGATATGGTGTTTTCAATACTCTTGGTATAGACACCGAACAGCATACTGCCGTATTCCGTTTCATACAGACAGCGTCTGAGCTGACCATTCTCCATCACAAGCTCCTGTGTAAGATCACCTGTGCGGTGCATGGATGCAGTATCATTGCCAAAGCAGCTGACTGTGGTGCTTGAATTTACAAGGCCTGTCAGCTCTGCATCATCGTATGTCACCCTCCAGCCTGATTTATCCCCGTCCTCAAGCCTTTCAAGCGTGCCGTCCGTGATGAGCTCCATAGTTTCAGGCTCAGAATCCGCTATTACCGATGTGCTCCTGAGCACTATATTGACATTCTTCTTTTTCATTTTTTCATCTCCGTTTACGATGAACAAAGCTGTTCCACCGATACCCGCTCCACTGTGCCGCAGAAGTCGCCGCCCATGAATACCTGTACATTCTCACGGAACAGCTCTGCGCTGTCGCTTGTATAGCAGTCAAGTCTGCCTGTATGTCCGTCAGTTCTCAACAGCCCCTTTTCCCGCAGCAGATCCTTTGCCTCGGCTGCGGCTGCGGCTCCCGATGAGATGAGGGTCACATTATCCCCCATAAAATCGGATATTGCCTTTTCCAGATGGGGATAATGGGTACAGCCCAGAATAAGTGTATCCACACCTGCCGACTTTATCTTGGAAAGATACCTTTCCACCACAGACCTTACAACGATGTCAGACGGGTCTGTCATCCCCTCCTCCACCATAGGCACAAACAGGGGGCAGCAGTCGCTGATGACAGATACCTCCGGGGATATCTCATGTATTATGTGCTCATACGCCCCTGATCTTATGGTGGCAGCAGTGCCGATAACACCTATCAGACCGTTTCTTGTGGCATTTGCAGCCGCCCTGCCCGCAGGGCTCACCACTCCGAGAAAGGGCACGTCTCCGCCGAATGAAGGGTCACTGCCCACAGCTGAGGACACCGTACCGCAGGCGGCAATGACCATCTTGACACTGTGGCTTTCTATAAAGCTCACATCCTGTCTGGCGTATTCCAGTATCCTTTCCCTGCTGCGGGTACCGTAGGGCACTCTTGCTGTGTCGCCAAAGTATATTATGTCCTCGCCGGGAAGCAGCTTTTGAAGCTCCTTAACGCAGGTAAGTCCTCCCATTCCCGAATCAAATACACCTATGGCCTTTTCTTTATATGATGACATATCCCAAACTCCGTATGAACAATTGGTGTACACACCATTCTGCCTTTGCGGTTTATCCGCAGGTCAGAATGGGCTATGCACTATCCTTATAATAATACAACATATAGATTAACATTACAAGGTTATTTCATGAATAATAATATATCGAAGGTGCATAATATCTGTAAAATTCAAATTTGCTCTTTACAAATCCATTTATTTGTGGTACAATATAATTTGTGTTATAGTCGGATTTTTTAGAAGCCTCTAATGGCAAAAAAACGGATATAGCATAAACTTTCGGATGATGATACAAAAAGGTTGGTGAGTATGCCGTTACCGCAGGATTTCATATTGTCGCTAAAGGCGAACAATCCCATAGAGGAAGTGATGGGGCAGAGCACCTCCTTCAAAAGGAGCGGCAGGAACCTTGTATGTCTTTGCCCCTTCCATTCGGAAAAGACTCCTTCCTGCAACGTAGACGTAGCAAGACAGTTTTTCCACTGCTTCGGATGCGGGGCGGGGGGAGATGTCATCACCTATGTGATGAAGTCCGAGAACCTTGCCTATATAGATGCGGTCAAGTTCCTGGCGGACAGAGCCGGAATGACCATGCCCGACAACACCGTGACAAGCGATATGTCACGGCTCAAAAGCCGTATCCTTGAGGCGAACAGAGCGGCGGCACGCTTTTACAACAGGGTGCTCACTGCCGAACGCTCCGGGGAAAAGGGCAGGCTTTACTTTGCCTCCCGTGAGCTCACCCCCTCCACAGTGACCAAATACGGTCTGGGCTATGCCCCTTCCGGCTGGTCGGAGCTGTCGGATCACCTTAAAGACAAGGGATTTACGGAAGATGAGCTTGTTGCCGCAAACCTTGCAAGGAGAGGCAGCAAGGGAAATATCTACGATTTCTTCCGTGACAGAGCCATGTTCCCCATAATAGACCTGAGAGGGAATGTGATAGCCTTCGGAGGGCGCACCATCGACGGGGACGGCCCCAAATACATGAACACCTCGGACACCCCTGTTTTCAGAAAGTCCGGCAATCTTTTCTCCCTGAACTTTGCAAAGAACAGCAAGGAGAAGAGCCTTATACTGGCAGAGGGCTATATGGATGTCATATCCATAAACCAGGCGGGGTTTGAGAATGTTGTGGCAACACTGGGCACCGCCCTTACCTCGGAGCAGGCAAGGATCATATCCCGCTATGCCGAGGATGTCATAATCGCCTATGACAGCGACGGCGCAGGGCAGAATGCCACCATGAGAGCCATAAACCTGTTCAGCGAGACCAATGTGCGTGTAAAGGTGCTGAAGATCGAGGGTGCCAAGGATCCTGACGAATACATCAAGAAATACGGAGCCGCTCGCTTTAAGAACCTCCTTGAAGGCTCTGACGGGGCTGTGAACTTTGAGTTTGAACGGTGTAAGCAGGGTCTTGACCTTGATAAGGACGAGGACAGGGTGGAATACATCAACCGCTGCATCAAGGTCATTACCGGGATGAACAACTCTGTGGAGCAGAGCGTGTACATATCAAGGCTTGCCTCCGAGCAAAGCATCCCTCGAGCCGCCATTGAAGACCAGGTGGCACGGACGATAAAGAGGGACAGAAGAGCGGCACAGAACAGGCAGTGGGACAGCATAAGGAACTTCACCGAGCAGAGGAGCCGTGACCCGGAGTCTGTTACCCACCCCAAGGAATACAAGGCGGAATGCGGGCTCATAGCCTTCATAGCCAAATATCCCGAGGAGAGCGCCTATGTGCTTGACAGGATAACACCGGACAGATTCGTGACATCGTTCAATCGTTTCCTCTACGAAAAAATATATGCCCTGGCACGCAGCGAGGATTTTGACATAATGCAGCTGCAAAGCGAGCTCACCGCTGATGAGATGGGCAGGGTGACAGGGATAATCTCGGATCTTTCACAGCTGCAGCTTGACAGGCAGGCAGCCGATGATTATATCAATGTGCTGATGAAATACCAGGATACTTCTGCCGGCGGGGATGTCATGACGGATGACGACCTTCTGCAGCTGCAGAAGAAACTGAGGATACAGAAAGGGTAGAACAAAATGGCAAACAACGAAAAGGCAATAGAAGCGCTGCTTGAAAAGGGCCGTGCTTCGGGAAAGCTGACCACGACCGAGATCAACGAGGCTATTGAAAAGCTGGATCTTGAACTGGATCAGATGGATTATATCAGTGAGCAGTGCAAGGAGCTGAACATTGAGATAATCGAGGACTACACCCCTGACACCTCCCTTGATCTGGGCACCTCCGGCTCACAGGAGGAAATGGAGATGTCCCTCTATGCCGAGGGCATAACCGTTGATGACCCGGTAAAGATCTACCTCAAGGAGATAGGCAGGGTACCTCTGCTCACAGCCGATGAGGAGATCGTACTTGCGAAGAAGATGAAGGAGGGCAGCATATCCAAAAAGCGCCTTTCCACAGAGGAGCTTACTGACGAAGAGACAAAGCAGCTGAATGCCGCTGTCAAGGAAGGGGCTGCCGCCAAGAAGCGTCTTTCCGAGGCAAACCTGAGACTGGTGGTATCCATTGCAAAGAGATATGTAGGGCGCGGGATGCAGTTTCTGGATCTCATTCAGGAGGGAAATCTCGGTCTTATCAAGGCTGTGGAGAAATTCGACTATGAAAAGGGCTTTAAATTCTCCACCTATGCCACATGGTGGATACGCCAGGCTATAACCCGTGCCATTGCGGATCAGGCAAGGACTATACGCATACCTGTCCACATGGTGGAGACCATAACCAAGGTGAAAAAGACCTCCTCACAGCTCCTCCACAAGAACGGACATGATCCCACGCCTGAGGAGATAGCCGCTGAGCTGAACCTCCCCGTTGAGAGGATCAGGGAGATAATGCGCATAGCACAGGACCCTGTTTCCCTTGAAACACCCATCGGCGAGGAGGAGGACAGCCATCTCGGTGACTTCATCCCCGATGAGGATGCGCCTGCGCCTGCTGATGCGGCTTCCCTTATCCTGCTCAAGGAAAAGCTGGGTGAGGTGCTCTCCACCCTTACAGAGCGTGAGGAAAAGGTACTGCGCCTGCGCTTCGGTCTTGAGGACGGAAGACAGCGCACCCTCGAAGAGGTAGGCAAGGAATTTGATGTTACCCGTGAGCGCATACGCCAGATAGAGGCAAAGGCTCTGAGAAAGCTCAGACACCCCAGCCGCAGCAAAAAAGTAAAGGACTTCCTCGACTGATCACAGATAAGGTCTGTGGCATCCCGGCAGGAACTGTCCGAAAGGTGGGAGAATATGAATAAGAATGATTTCCTCAATGAGACCTATCAGGCAGAAAAGGCGGAGGAACCTGCCAAGGCAGGCTCAGGCAAGGCTCTTAACCCCATACTTACTGTCGTGACACTGGTCGTGTTCATAGGCGGTATGATATTTGCGGTGCTTGTACACAGCAAGCAGCCCCAACTGTCTGTTATGGCGATAGGTGTTATTTTCCTCTATATGGGTATCATGGCGCTTTGTACGACCAAGCTTGATACAAGGAATTTCTTTATTCTCATCTTCCCGATCATAGGCTCCGCCATGGTACTGATCCCTGCTGTGAACATATGGCAGAAACGCCATCACAGCCCCGCCATCCCCGATGATATAACCTTTATCCTCATTATGGTGTATATGGCGGTCACAGGTCTGATCATCGTCATCGGCTCCATTGCGGCACGGGTGATAAACGCCCGTGTCTATACAGCAGCCGTTGAAGCAGAGTGTACGGAGCTTCTCAGCAAAAGACAGAGGGGCAAACACGGCTACCATACGCTCTACTGCCCTGTATGGAAGTATACATACGCAGGAAAGGAATATACCTCCTCCGAAAACGTCTATTCCAATGTAAATGTCCCGAAGGTGGGAGAAACTAAGGAAATATACGTAGATCCCGATGCCCCAGCAAATATATGCAGCGGCGAATTAGCCCCTACGGTGCTTGCTGTGATAGTAGGCGGTGTATTTGCGGCTGTTGCCCTGTGGTGGCTCATATCCCGTTTTAATGCTTGAAAAAGGAATACCCCATGCCTAATGATAAAATAATCATCCGTGGTGCCAGAGAGCACAATCTTAAAAATATAAACGTTGATATTCCCCGTGACAAGCTTGTGGTCATGACAGGTCTTTCAGGCTCGGGGAAATCCTCACTTGCCTTTGATACCATATATGCAGACGGCCAGAGGCGGTATGTGGAGAGCCTTTCCTCATATGCAAGAATGTTTCTGGGGCAGATGGACAAGCCTGATGCAGATCTTATCGAGGGGCTCTCCCCTGCTATCTCCATAGATCAGAAGACCACCTCCAAGAACCCACGCTCCACTGTGGGCACTGTAACGGAGATATATGACTATCTTCGTCTGCTGTTTGCCCGCACAGGCATCCCCCACTGCCCCGTATGCGGAAGGGAGATCTCCCAGCAGTCTGTGGATCAGATAGTGGATTCCATACAGAGCCTTGACAACGGTACAAAGATACAGATAATGGCGCCCATAGTACGGGGGCGCAAGGGCGAACACGCAAAGGAGCTCGAAGGCGCAAAGCGTTCGGGCTATGTGCGTGTAAGATGCGACGGCATAATCTACGACCTGTCGGAAGAGATAAAGCTGGAAAAGAACAAGAAGCACACCATCGAGGTAGTGGTGGACAGACTTGTCATAAAGGATGACATGGGCTCACGCCTTACTGACAGCATTGAGACTGCTGCATCCCTTTCGGGAGGCATAGTAGTCTGTGATGTCATAGGCGGGGAGGAAATGACCTTTTCCCAGAACTATGCCTGTCCCGAGCACGGCACAACTATGGAGGAGCTGTCTCCCCGTATGTTCTCCTTCAACAATCCATACGGTGCCTGCAGCAAGTGTACAGGCCTTGGGGTGTTCAAGAAGGTAGACCCGGATCTTATCATCCCCAATATGGAGCTTTCCATCGAGGACGGCGCTGTAAAGGCCAGCGGCTGGACATCCCACGATGCATCGAGCATTGCCATGATGTACTTCAAGGGTATTGCCCAGCATTACGGCTGCAAGACGGACGAGCCTCTGGAAAGCTGGCCTGAAAAGGCTGTGGATGCCCTTCTCTACGGCACCGGGGATGAAAAGCTGAAGCTCTACCGTGATACAAGCTACGGCGGAGGCATTTATCACCAGAGCTTTGAGGGCGTGGTGAACAACCTTGAACGCCGCTATAAGGAATCATCATCGGAGTGGAGCAAAGCCGATATCGAACAGTATATGTCCGATGAGGTGTGCCCCGACTGCAAGGGCAGAAGGCTAAAGGATGAGATCCTTTCCGTCACTGTGGGTGATAAGAACATCATAGAGGTGACAGAGCTTTCCGTACGGGATGCCTACTCCTTTTTCGACAGGCTCGAAATGAGCCCGAAAAATGCCCTCATCGCAAAAAACATCATCAAGGAGATAAAAAACCGCTTAGGCTTCCTGCAAAGCGTGGGACTTGAATATCTCACCCTTTCACGCTCTGCTGCCACCCTTTCAGGGGGTGAGTCGCAGCGTATCAGGCTTGCCACACAGATAGGCTCCTCTCTTGTAGGGGTGCTGTATATACTCGATGAGCCTTCCATAGGCCTTCACCAGCGGGACAACGACAAGCTCATCGCAACCCTTAAAAAGCTGCGGGATCTGGGCAATACCCTTATTGTAGTCGAGCATGACGAGGACACTATAAGAGCCGCTGATTACATCGTGGATATAGGTCCCTATGCGGGTATCCACGGCGGTGAGGTCATATGTGCAGGCACACTTGATGATATTATGGCGTGCGACCGCTCCATTACGGGAGCATTCCTTTCCGGCAAGCGGTGCATACCTGTTCCCGAAAGCCGCAGAAAAGGCTCCGGCAAGATGCTCACCTTCAAGGGCTGTACCGAGAACAACCTGAAGAACATCACCGTATCTGTTCCCTTGGGGACATTCACCTGTGTTACCGGTGTATCAGGCTCCGGCAAGTCATCCCTTGTAAATCAGATCATGTACAAGTACTTACAGGGAAAGCTCAATCACGCAAGGGTAAGACCCGGAAGGTTCAAGACCTGCACTGGCATAAGCAATCTTGACAAGGTAATAGCCATAGACCAGTCCCCCATCGGCCGCACACCCCGCTCAAACCCCGCTACATACACAGGAGTGTTCAACGATATAAGAGAGCTGTTTGCCCAGACCAACGATGCAAAGGCACACGGCTATACCGCAGGGCGCTTCTCCTTCAACACAAAGGGCGGGCGCTGCGAGGCTTGCGAGGGCGACGGCATAATCAAGATAGAGATGCACTTCCTGCCTGATGTGTTCGTGCCCTGTGATGTGTGCAAGGGGCACAGATACAACCGTGAGACCCTTGAGGTGCGCTATCGTGGCAAGAACATCTACGATGTGCTTGAAATGACCGTAGATGAGGGCGTGGAATTCTTTGAGAACCACAGCAAGATCTACCGCAAGCTCCTGACTTTACAGGAGGTGGGGCTGGGGTACATCAAGATAGGTCAGCCTGCCACCACCCTTTCAGGCGGCGAGGCTCAGCGTGTAAAGCTGGCAACGGAGCTTTCAAAGCGCTCTACCGGCAAGACCATATACATACTGGACGAACCCACCACAGGCCTTCACTCCGCAGATGTGGCAAAGCTCTTGGAGGTGCTGCAAAGGCTTGCAGACCAGGGAAACACGGTGCTTGTCATAGAGCATAACCTTGATGTTATCAAATGTGCGGACTACATCATCGACCTGGGTCCCGAGGGCGGCGACAACGGCGGCACTCTTGTTGCCTGCGGCACTCCCGAGGAGATCGCCAAAAACAAGGAAAGCTACACAGGACAGTATCTGAAAAAACTTCTTAAAAAGAGGAAATAAGTATGAAAGACGGATTTATCAGGGTCGGGAGCGCTTCACCGGAGGTGCGTGTCGCTGATACGAAGTACAATGCGGACAGGATAATCGAAACAGCAGAGCAGGCAGACGAAATGGGCATATCACTGCTGGTGTTCCCGGAGCTTTGTATAACAGGCTACACCTGCGGGGATCTTTTCAATTCAAAGGTGCTGCTTGACAGTGCGAAGGCGGAGCTTGCAAGGATAGCCTATGAAACAAGTGATCTTGACATCACCCTTGTGGTGGGTCTCCCCCTTGCGGTAAAGGGAAAGCTCTACAATACAGCCGCCGTAGTAGCTGGCGGCAGGATCGCGGGCTTTGTTCCCAAGAGGAACATCCCCAACTACTCTGAATTCTATGAGGCAAGATACTTCACTCCCTACACCTCTGATGAGGATATATACATAAATTCGGATGAATTTGAAACGGATGATGACTGCGGCATATATATGGGACCGCAGATATTCTGCTCGAATACAGAGGGCTGCGAAGATTTCCGCTTTGCTGTGGAGATATGCGAGGATCTGTGGGTGGCACACTCGCCCTCGGAGGACTATTGCAGGGAGGGTGCCCTTATCATCTGCAATCCCTCGGCTTCCGACGAGGTCATAGGAAAGCGTGACTACCGCAGGAAGCTGGTGGAGATACAGTCGGGAAAGCTTGCCTGTGGGTATATCTACGCAGACTGCGGTTTCGGTGAATCTACACAGGATCTTGTTTTTTCCGGACACAGGCTCATTTGTGAGAACGGCACGGTGCTTTCCGAGAGCAAGTCATTCACAACAGGGCTCACTTGTGCAGATATTGATACGGAAAGGCTCGTTTCCGAGCGTAGACGGATGAATACCTATCCTGCTGCCGGGCAGACCATAGGTGAGACATCCTTTGCAGGAGATGTAAAGGACATTGTACCTGAAAGACATTTCTCCCCGTATCCCTTTGTACCCTCTGACTCAGATGAGCTTGACAGCCGCTGTGAGGAGATAATCACAATGCAGGCCACAGGTCTTGCCACAAGGCTGAAGGCTATAAACTGCAAAACTGCGGTAATAGGTCTCTCAGGCGGCCTTGATTCAACTCTGGCGCTTATCGTGACCGTACACGCCTTTGATATGCTCTCACTTGACAGAAGCGGCATACTTGCTGTGACCATGCCCTGCTTCGGCACTACTGCACGCACAAAGTCAAATGCCCTCACCCTTGCCCAGAGCTATGGCACACAGATACGCACGGTGGACATCACTAAGGCAGTAAGGCTGCACTTTGCGGATATAGGACAGAGTGAGGACGATCACGACGTCACCTTTGAAAATTCCCAGGCAAGAGAGCGGACACAGGTGCTCATGGATCTTGCAAACAGCATGGGAGGGCTTGTCATAGGCACAGGTGATCTGTCGGAGCTGGCGCTGGGCTGGGCTACCTACAACGGCGACCATATGTCCATGTACGGTGTCAACTGCTCTATACCCAAGACTCTGGTGAGACATCTTGTCGCATATGAGGCAAGGACCAGCGGCAGCAAAGAGCTTGCACGTGTGCTGGAGGATGTGCTTGACACCCCTGTTTCCCCCGAGCTTCTTCCCCCTACCGAGGACGGCACCATATCCCAGAAAACAGAGGATATTGTGGGTCCCTATGAGCTGCATGACTTTTTCCTCTATTATCTGGTGCGCTTCGGCTTTGCGCCCTCCAAGATATACCGCATGGCAAAAAGCGCCTTTGCGGAGCGTTATGACGATGATACCATCATGAAATGGCTGAAGATCTTTGTAAGGCGTTTCTTTACACAGCAGTTCAAGCGCTCCTGCCTGCCCGACGGACCCAAGGTGGGTTCTGTGGCGCTTTCTCCAAGGGGGGACTGGCGTATGCCATCAGATGCAAGTGTGGGACTGTGGCTGGAGGAGCTTGAGGAGAACACCTGACACTGGTCTTGAAATCTTTATTGCTGAGGTAAACTTATGAATTTAGCGGGACTTACACTAAGATATCTCAAAGGGCAGAAAAAGCATACATTCACCACCATACTTTCCGTTACCGTGTCTGTTGCCTTTCTGACTGTGCTGCTGTGTGTGTTGTCCATATACCGCGGCTCTGCTGTGGCACTGGCGGAAAAGAATTCCGGCTCCTATCATGTGCTTTTCAACAGCCTGACAAAGGAGCAGCTGCTGACCATAAAGAATATGGATATATTCTCCCAGACTGAGAATTACAGCCTGTCAAGCTATATGAGCCGCACTGACCTTGACTATGACCAGATGGAGAATGAAAACGCCCATGTGGAATACCTTGTGCGTGAAGGTCAGCTTGTTGACGACCTGTTTTTCAGGATAAACACAGATGCCGCACAGATGATGCCTGACTACATAAAGGAATGTGTTGAGGGGCGTCTCCCCGAAAGGGACGGCGAAATAGCCCTTTCAACAGCCTCTACCTATATGTGGGGATACCCCTCGATCGGGGATACAGTCACCGCAAACCTTGTTACCTGCAGCGTGAAAAAGGGTGAGGGCATAGAGGACAGCACTGTCCCCTCTTCTCTCACAGATGCTTTTGACATCGACAGCAATGTGGAGATATCCTTTACCGTAGTGGGATTTACTTCACAGTACAATGTTGTGAGCTATGACGACACCCGCCTTAAAGCCTATTCAAACCAGTTTGATTCGCTGCTGTGCCGCTATGCGGATAATGTAAACTCTCTCTACTGGGCAATGCACTATGCCTTTGCAGATAAGGGACTTGAAATAGATGACTTTGACTACACCATGAACGACAACCTCCTTGATGCAGAGGGCAAGGGGCTTGATGCCCAGTATTCCCAGGCGCTCTTTTTCAGCGTGGCATATCTGTGCATAATCTTCATCATGTTCTGTATCCGCCTTGTAATAGACGATTCCTTTGAGATCTCCGCCAAGGAGAGGATAAAGCAGTTCGGACTCTTAAAGGCAGTGGGTGCATCACGCAAGCAGATATTTGCCATGCTCATGTATGAGTCCCTGTATCTTTCTGTGCCCGGCATAATACTGGGAATGATAGCAGGCACTGCCCTTGCCTACGCAGGCTTTGGCATAATAAAAGGCATAATAGCCTCCATAGGCGCTACTGTGTTCACCCGCCTTTCCACGGCACTTACATTTACGATAAAGCCCTTTGTATACATATCTGCCGCGGTGCTGGGCTTTATATGGGTCGCTACCTCTGCCATATCCACGGGTATGCGCTCCATTCGCTCCACCCCTGTACAGGCTCTTTCAGCCGCCGGGAAAAACGAAAAGGTGCGTGTGCCCGGCAAGCCTACAAAGATAATGAAGGGGGGCAGCTTCATAGGTGCCTACTCATCTGTCAGCGTCACCCGCAATATGAAGAGATTTGTCATTACCATACTGTCCATGGTGCTCTCTATCGTGCTTTTTGCAGGCTTTTCATACGGGCTTGACCTTATGCGGCAGACCATAGACTCCAATTCCCTGACAGACAATGTTGACTATGATTTTGTAATAAACTATCAGACCTATTTCCCCCATGAAACAAAGCTGAGGGAGCAGGAGCTGAGGGACAGCGGACTTTTCAGCTATGTTCAGAGCCACACCTCAATGACGCTTTTCAGCGAGGAGCTTTCAGACTACGGCATCACACAGGAGGAGCTGGGCAGTGATATGGCTGCCATCAGTGTAGCCCCTGCAAACCGTGATACCTTTGAGAATTGTATCACCACAGATGTAAGCTATGATGAATTTGTATCCTCCGGAGGCATTCTGCTGTGCAAGGATCTCTATGACACGGATATGAAGACCGTGATCGCCTCTCTCTATTCAGAAGGCGTTCCCGAAAGCATCAAGGCAAGTCCGTATATGTATGTCACAGGTGATCTTTTTGATGAAGTCACTATCCCCGCACTGGGCACATACACCACCGACTGCACGGACTACCGCTCCTCAGCAGCTATAATATGCGCTGTCGTTTCAGAAGAGAAATACGAAGAGCTCTTTGAAGACGACGGCCGCCTGGACAACTATACATCCCTTATCCCCTCCGACAGCGGTGACGGCTATGAGCTGTTCTACCAGAGAGACATCAACCTGAAGGTCATCCCCGGCTGTGAGGATGAGGCTGTGCGTTACCTTGACATACATTATCAGAATCAGTACATAGATTACCTGGGCATTACCTCATTCTATGAGGGGCTGCTGAAGATAGTCACCATAGTGGGATACTTTGTCATTGCCATAATAACCGCAATTGCAGTGATAAACATTGCAAACATCATTTCAGCCAATGTTCAGAGCCGTTCCTCGGAATTTGCCATGCTCAGAGCCTGCGGCCTTTCTGACAGGCAGCTCCAGGGACTGCTCCTGCGGGAGAGCCTTATATATGCGGGTTTGTCGGGAGCCATCTCTCTGGTACTTATGGAAGTATCCATACTGGTGATACAGCTGCCCTACATACTCCACTGGGAGGATCTGTACCTTGATGATCTGCCCTTTGAGTTCTCCTACACCGCCCCTGTGAAGTATCTTATAATTGCCATTGCAGTGGGATTTGTAATATCTGCACTTGCATCCCTTGCCCCCGCAAGAAAGCTCATAAGGGAATCCATAGTGGAAAATGTCCGTGGTATGGAAAATCCTGTATAGCAGAAGGTGTTGTGATGAAGGATCGTCTGGATGAACAGCTTGCATTCCTGTTGGAATGTGACAAAATGAAAAGCATTTACAGACAGACATACATAATCGCCGATGAGGACAGAGGGGCGGCTGAAAATCCCCCGACAGAAAGAGGGTCTATCCACAGGCGTGAAAACGATGCGGAGCATACCTTTCATCTGGCACTCTTTGCCGTGATACTGGCTGAATGCGCCGATGAAAAGATAGATCTGCTCAAAACGTTAAAAATGCTCCTTGTCCACGATATAGTGGAGATAGATGCGGGCGATACCTACGCATATGATACGGAAGGGTACAAGACAAAGGCGGAGCGTGAAGCAAAAGCGGCAGACAGACTCTTTTCACTGCTCCCCGCCGATCAGCGTGATGAATACCGCTCACTGTGGGAGGAGTTTGAAAGCGGTTCAACCCCGGAATCCCGCTTTGCAAATGCCGTTGACCATATGCAGCCCCTGCTTTTAAACTATTCCAAGGGGGGCCTCAGCTGGCGGCAGAGGGGCGTTGCCCCGGAGAAGGTAAAGGAGCGTTCACAGGTGGTTGGGAAAGCCTCTGCCCGCCTGGGAGAATATATTTCCGATGTACTTGACAAGGCAGTAAATGACGGATACTTTGAAAAGGACGGTACCTTGACATGATGCCCGATGATTACAGGAAGATCGTTGATGAAATGAATGCTACACTTGGGCTTGCCAAACCCATACACGCCCTGCTTGCCGAGAGAATGCTTGTAAAGAAGGCTCGTGTTGACAAGCTCCACCCCAACCCCGATGATGAATTCTCCGACCCTGCCATAGGACCCAACTTCGAGATAGTGAGCGCCTATTCCGAGGATTACCGCCGGAGGGTGCAGCTTGAAACTCTGTGGGAGACAGAGCCCCTTATGGTGGAAAAGCTGAACATCGGCGGCTATCGCATACTTAACGGCCATCACCGCTGGTATGCCGCCATGAGGGCAAATGTAAGCGATAAAGATACTCAACACTGTCCCTGTGGAAAAGATACTCTCCCGTCTGGAAACATCGGAAAATGAGAGGGCGGCTGCCTTTGATCTTGATGAGGTACTGCTCTGCACGGATGCAGCCTTGTCTGACAAGGCGCTGTCATTCCCCAATAGTATAAAGTATAAGGAGCTGCTGCGGCGCAATGCGGGGCTGCTCATTACAGAGCTTCAGAGCATGGGCTTTGATGTGTGGATATACACCGGCAATTTCACACCGGAGAGCCATATCAGAGGGCTTTTGAAGGCACACAGGGCAAAGGGTGCCAAAAATGTGGGGGTCATCAACTTCATCCGCCACAACAAGAGGAACAAGCGCATAGTCAGTGCCATTTCAAACAAATACAAGCTGCTTGTCCACGGAGATAACGAGAGCTTTACAGTAACAGACCCAAAAACAAAGGAGTTTGAGTCATATTCCCTTGATCTGTCCGGCAAGGACTGGTCATCTGCAATGATCTCAGGGATCCGAAACGCTATCCCAACTTCGTAAAGGGGTGAGATCTCGTGGGCAGACAAACACAGCAGCAAAAAATGAGGGTCTCCTTTGACCTTGATGAGGTCATATTCGTGTCCCCTGCAAACCACAAGACAGAACCGGAACTGAGATTCTCGCTCAATAAGATATATCAGGAACGTGTGCGCTACGGTACCCCATATCTTATAAACGAGTTGCAGAAACAGGGCTTTGAGGTGTGGGTGTACACCTCCTCATTCCGCTCGGAAAGGTACATCAAGCACCTTTTCCGTCACTACGGCATAAAATTTGACGGCATTGTCAACGGACAGCGCCATGAGCGGGAGGTACAGGGCAGCAAGCCCCAGCGTATGCCAACAAAGCTCCCCACCTACTACCACATATCCCTGCACATAGACGATGAAGCCGTGGTGGTCACCTACGGCAAGACCTACGGCTTTGATGTATTCCAGCTTGATGCCCAGGATGATGAATGGGCTGAAAAGATAATAGCAAGGGCGCATCAGGTGAAGAGAAAGCTGGAGCTTACGGGAAGGCTGTGATAAACATACAGTGTGGTCATACAGTCGTATACATAAAACAGGACAGGCATATCACCTGTCCTGTCTTTTATTACCCAAATTCATTTTTCGTCTAGGGCTGTACATTCATTACACAAGGCGATCGTCTTTTAAACCACTTTTTAGCTCAACATATGTTGTTTGTGCGGATATCTTCTATTATGGCTCTGATATGAGCCGCCTGTTCTCCGGTAAGTCCGGTGATGTCAACAATGTTCATATTGTCTAGCCCAAGAAGATAGTCTGCTTTCACACGGAATGTGACAGCAATACGAGTCAGCATATCTATAGATGGCTGTATATTCCCATTCTCCCAGTTACTCACACTCTGCTTCGTTACACCGAGCTTCTTTGCGAATTCTACTTGATTTAACCCCATAGATGTCCTTAGTTCCTTTATCCTTTCACCGAACATATTTCGCTCCTTTCGTCAAACATAACAATACCATAGTATAAATTATTGTATAATATCCCGTTGACAAAATCAAAATACTATGGTATATTAATATTGGACACAAAAGCAGCATGATTTACACATATGGAAATAAATTAGTCAGATTATTTATTACTGAATTTATCTGGGGGCGTTATGGTATGGCAAGTCCGGATCTGAAAGGTATTATCAGGCAAATGGAAAGCGGAGAAGAATTCAGTATGACGGAAAAACAGTATATAAGAAGCACGGGAATGGGAATTCCTAAAAGCCCATGGTATCTAAAAAACAGATCTGCTGTAGCAAAAGCGGCAAAAAAGAACGGATATAAGATAACTATTCAAGAGAGAACTATTTCTTTTGAAAAGGGGCCGTAACAGATATGGGTATTTTATTTTCTCAGATTTCGGAATTAATTGTTCAAGGGAAACTCTAAAAACCCTCTTCACAGAAAAGATTCTATTCATTGTATCGTCTTCTTCGTTAAATAGCCTTGCAATACATACAGTATTACTGCGGTTCTTTGCCATGAATACGATACAACTCATATACGAAATTTTTCTCGTGTCCCGGTTTTTAGAGAACCCCTCTATATTATTTAGGTATTGTTGCAGGTATCAATGCAAATTAAATCAGACATCTTATATATGGCGTTTTTCACTGGAGGAGGAAGTATTAATGGATGGTATTATAGAAACAATTATAGGACTGGGTTCAGTTACTGTTGTCGGATTTATATGGTATGCAATTACACAAGCTGGCGTTAAGGCACCCGGTGTAGCATTACATAAGAAATTTGTGAGTTTAGGAACACTAACAGGACGAAAATTGTCTGAAATAACAGCGGTATGCGGAGAACCTAATTCCATATCTTCAATTGGAAATGGTAAGGTTTTACGTCAATGGCAAGCAACAGGGTATACTATTGCACTTATTTTTGATTCTGATGGTATTTGTCAGGGAGTTTCATCAGAAATTTCCGTATAATGAATCAAAAGAAATACTAAATATTGTATATTGATTGAATAAAGCGGTGAAAACCTAATTTCAACGCACATATGGAATATGAACTGTTGTTATTTCAGCAGATATCAATGGACTATGCCTTATATCTGTATTTTATCTCAACTCGTCAAACCAGCGTTTTCTCAGACTTATTAAGGATTATACATTATGATGGACATTCTTCTCTTTAGCTGATAGTTTCCCGCTCTCAGGATGCTTTTAGCCTTTAGAAATGTGCGCCACCGAGCGCACGAAAAACGGCTTGCT
>DGXE01000031.1:0-9940 GCA_002395525.1 Ruminococcus sp. UBA4240 | reverse complement strand
AAACGGCTTGCGTAACCTATGTTGCGCAAGCCGTACTATTATGTCTTACTTACTGATTGAAGTTGTCATTGTTGTTGTTCTGATTGTCAAAACTGTCGTTCTGAGGCTGTGCAGGTGTCTGATTGTAGGGATCTACACTGCCCATGCCCGCATTGGGATCATAGGGTGCATTCTGGAAGCCTGCATTGGGGTTGTAGCCTGCGTTGGGATCATAGCCGTTGTTCTGGAAGCCTGCATTGGGATCAAAGCCGCCCATGCCGCCTGCAAAGCCTGCCTCGGGGAGCTCACCGTACTGTGCGATGTTGGAGGAGTTTGCCTTAGCCTTCATGCACATAAAGAACTCTGTCTCGGTAGCCTTGATGTAGGGATTGAGGAAGTAGGAGCCCAGACCGCAGGTGAAGAGCACCAGTATCCACCAGCCGATGAAGGAGAGCTGAAGAACGAAGAAGTTCATCTTTTCGCCGTTCATGGTCTGCTCGCTTATCTCCATTGCACGCTTGCTGTCGATAATGGGATTCTCAGCAAGGATGTAGGGTGTGAGACAGTAGGCATAGCCCTTGATGATACCGGGAATTATGAACAGCAATGACCACAGGAAGATCTTTACCGTCATAATGGCAAGGGTCTTGACGATGTTCAGGTAATGCTCCTTGCGGAAGGCATAGAAGAGATTGCCTATCTCTACGCTGCCTGAACGTGCCTCGATGAAGAACTTGCAGGTGCCGACGCTGAGAGGATTGATAACAAAGAATGTGATGGCAATGGAGATGATAGAGCCCAGTACACTGCCAACACCGCTGGATGCGGCACTTGCAGACTGAATGGCCTGCATCTCGGAATCACTTATCTCTCCGTCCTTGGCGGCATCAATTGCCTGGGTAACGGAAGAAGCTGCACTGGGTGTGCCGCTTACCCAGTTGGGTATGTTGTTTGCCACACCGGAAACTACACTGACAATGACCAGTGCAAGCACAGCCATCCAGTAGAAGTTCTTGAGTACGGACTTTGCATTTTCTTTAAGCATGGAATTAGTCCACATATGTATTCCCCCTTTTTTGAACAGTTAACCCTGTTCCTAACGTATGTTATGTTAACATAAAATGACCTTTTTGTCAATGGCTTTTAATTGGTTTTAAGATTTTTTTAATAATCATGCTTTGATATTTGTATGCATACTCTAACTAAGCAGCTGCGATCCCCAGCATCAGCCTTTGCCGATACCGGAGATGTGTCTCTTCCAAAGGCTTTAAAATGGGTGAGAAACAGAAAACCGTCCCCTGCTTAAAAAGCAGAGGACGGCTGTCACTGCGGGGACTCCCCCGCTGGTGGAGATGACGGGAATCGAACCCGTGTCCAAAAACCTGTCCACGCAACTTTCTCCGAGCGAAGTCTGTCATCGGAATTCCCGCAGAGGTGAGCAGACAGACACGCTCACAGCCTTGGTAGCCTGAAATACATCATCGTGTTACAGGCTTGGCACAATGACGTTGGCCACTAATCGACGCCCAGCCCTAAGCCGTGGTACTCAAAGGGAGGACGGACGGCGCACTCAGGCAGCCATCAAAGCAAAATTATTCTTGTCGTCTAATTTTAAAACGTGTGCATGGTTATAGAGGTCAGCACCATCCTCTGCTCGCTTATCACGTTTCAAAGTCCCTGTCGAAACCTTTACATCCCCGTAGTTAACGGTTGCGCTCCTTCATTGCACGGTCGATATCCCTTGCAGCCTGTGCCGCTGCCATGGAATCACGCTTGTCGTGGAGCTTTTTGCCCTTGCACAGCCCGAGCTGCACCTTTACCCTTGAACCCTTGAAATAAAGGGATAATGGTATGAGAGTGAGACCTTCCTGTTTAAGTGTGCCGTACAGGCGGTTTATCTCCCTTTTGTGCATCAGAAGCCTTCTGACACGCATGGGATCACGGTTGAATATGTTCCCGTGCTCATAGGGAGAGATATGCATACCCTTGATCCACAGCTGACCGTCATCAATGCTGCACCATGAGTCCTTCAGGTTCACTCCCCCCGCACGTATGGATTTTACCTCCGTGCCCACAAGCTCTATGCCTGTTTCAAAGCTCTCCAGCACAAAATAGTCGTGCCTTGCCTTGCGGTTATCTGCTATTGTCTTGAAATTCTTATCTGACATATGATCACCTTTGCGGTGTGCCTGACAGGATACGCTGTAAGGCAAGAGCTCCTTTCTCTCAGGATGGGCAGCTGGTCGGGGTAAAGGGACTCGAACCCTTACGATCGCTCACCAGTTCCTAAGACTGGCGTGTCTGCCAATTCCACCATACCCCGAAACGGTCAATGTGATTTTTTATTATAACCTATTCTGACCATACGTTATATATTAATATGTAATTTAATTCTTAATATTATATTATTTAATATTGACATTCCTGCATTTCATGCTATAAATCCCCCTTTTTACAACTCCCCTCTCCTACTGCCTGATACCTGTTTTTGGTTTGTACATTTGTACAAAGGTTTCAGCAGTTATTCATTTGACAAATCACTGATATTATGATAAAATAAAATCAAGTATATCCACACGTCCTTTGCAAACGTCAGGAGAGGAGCTTTATGAAAAAGATCATAAATAGGCTAATAGGCGCTGTTACAGCCCTTTGTATGGCCTTTACATATACGGTAACACCCACTGTTTATGCCATAGAGGACACAGGTGTGTCCGCAGTCGGAGACACGGTTCAGACAGAAAGCACCGACAGTATGCTGCTTGGCTCCGGCAACGATGTTGCGGCAGATGGTTACAGCCTTATCGGTGATTACGACACACTGTACAATATGCTGGGATACTATGCCTTTGCTGGAAATGTTGCAAAAATAAGGCTGACGGCTGATATCAACGTCAATGATAATACGAAGCCGTGCTTTGATATCAAGGCAGGCGCAAGGGTCACCATTGACCTAAACGGTCACACCATCAGCAGAAACACTGATCCTGGTTTAGCGGCGAAGGACAGGCTTTTCGGTGTATATGGGGCACTGATAATAGAAGATAGCAGGGAAGGCGGCACTATATGCAGTGCAAACAATGTCTTCCACAATGAAAGCTGTTTCATGGTAGAAAACAGCGGTACTCTCACTATAAATGGCGGCATTGTAACACAAAACCGCACGTCCAATAACGGCGGTGCTGTTTCTGTGCTGTCCGGCGGTAACCTTATGCTGTTCGGCGGCGATATACGTGATAACTCGGGAGAGAACGGCGGCGGCATATATCTTGCAGAAGACTCTGCACTCAGGCTTTCCGGCGGCACTGTTACAGGCAATACAGCGACAAACGGCGGCGGAGTATATGCTGAACCGGGATGCAGCTTTGTTGTGCCTGCCGGGTGCGACACTGTCACAGTAAAGGATAATTATACCAGTGATGATGGGGCTGTTAAGGGTATTCATCTTTGCACTGGTGCTCTCATAACTATGGAAGCGGCTTTTGGCGAAGGCTCCGAGGTACACGTATACACTCCTGTCGAAAAAGGGTATAATACCATACCCACGGTGGGTACAGCGGATAAGGACTATTCCTATGGCTTTGTATCCGATAATGAGGGTCGCACCATCAGCTGGAACAGCACTGAAAAGAAGCTCCTGAACGTCATTTCCGGAGATCCTCTTGCTGATTATATACCGGATGATGACGGATACATACTTATATACCAGTATAACAAGGATGATCTGTATGAGCTTTTTGCGCTCACCAGGAACTATCCTGTTGATGTAAAAATTAAGCTTACCGAAGATATCGAACCGGAATCCACACAGTTAAACCTTCCTGTATATCCACATTCAACGATACTCCTTGATCTCAACGGTCATACCATAACAGCCGCACAGTCAGCTACCAACCTGATAGGGATATACGGCGGGCATTTTATCCTGGAGGATTCTTCGGCTGAAAAGACCGGAACACTCAGAGGCAGTGAAAACAGCACAACAGAATGCACAGGTGTATTTTCAAACAATGCAGGCTGCTTTGAGATGAATGGAGGAAACATAGCAAGCTTCAGTTCATCAGGAGTCTTAATGACCAGCGAGAGCACGTTCACAATAACCGGCGGCTATATCCACCACAATCATTCCCACAATCATTCATTAAGCTACGGAGGAGCTGTTTCCCTTGTTCAGAGCGAATTTACAATGAGCGGCGGCAGCATTCACAATAATACCTCCGACAAAATGGGCGGGGCGGTTTTCGATTACTCAGGTTCTGTGTTCAATATGTCCGGAGGCAGTATCTACGACAACCACTCCACCAATGAGGGCGGAGCCGTATGTATCAATGCCGCATCCTTCAATATGAGCGGCGGCGAGATATACGAAAACACTTCTGATGATTCCAAGGGCGGAGGTGTCTATATAAGGGGCAACAGCAACAGCAACAGCACCTTCACCATGTCCGGAGGTCAAATACACCACAATACAGGTACCGCCGGGGGCGGCGTGTATGTTGAGAATGAGGGCACCTTTGATATGTCCGGAGGGCGTATAGAGAGCAACTATGCCACCGAAGGCGCAGGTGTCTATGTTAAACCCGGCACCAACAATTTCAGGGTATCCGGCAATATAAGCATAAGGGACAATCATACCGGCACATCGATCTCCGACCCGAATAACAACGTATATCTTCCAAGCGGTGCCATGATAGCGGTCAGTGATGATCTGAACACCGCATCAAGGGTGTATGTCTCCCCTGCTGTACAGGTGACCTATGACACACCCGTAGCTTTTGCCAACAGCGCCTCTGATAAATCGTCAGCGTTCTTCGGTGATACCGCTGATACGAATACAGTATGGAACTCCGATGACAACAAGCTATATATCAAAATGAGCGACAGTGCCCTTGTGCCTGTATGGAACTGGAATTCCTACGGCTCCGGTGCAAGTGTGACGCTTTCGGATCCTGTGACGGGAGAGGAACTTGCGCTTCAGCAGGCGAGCGTTTCCGCTGATGACAATGACAACGGCTCCTCTTTTACCGTCACTGCCACAGCGGAATACAACGACATTACCTATACAGATACCAAAACTATCTACTACAGCTGGATATGGGCAGACGATTACACAGGTGCAGTGATGGAGTGTTACCGGGAGGATGTTCCGTCGTTTACATGGTCCTATGATAACATTCCCATAACTGAATACTTAAACAAGTCTTTTCTCAGATATGAATTCACAGCTAATTATCAGAATCTGAACTATTCAAAGGATTTTACCGACATAAAGTGGGTGCCTGTACAGCACACAGAAAGATGTGCACCCTCCAGAGATGATAACGGCGTTTACCATTCCGGAAATGATGAGTATTACAGTTTTGTACTGAATGACACAACATATTACCTTGACAAAAACGGCAATAAGATCAGCACTATACCCGCAGAAGATATTTACTCCTTTGATGGCAATGCACTTATCACATACAGCGGTACTGACAGCATGATAAAGTTACCGTCAGCCTATATGAAGGGCAATGCAAAAACTGCCGTAAACACCATTGGTGACGGTACCAACAGTGTTTTGCCCGCAGGTACAGATATAATCGCCATTGTTGATAGTGGCACTGTCACAAAGATATGCAGCGGTGCCTTTGCAAACCATGAAAACGTTACTCTGGGGGTGTATTCACGCTCCCCTGTGACTATTGAGGCAGGAGCCTTTTCAGCAGGCACAAATTCTGTAGTCATGGCATATCATTCATCAGGACTTGTTTCCACCGATGAATACACTGTCGTATACATTGATGAGTTAACCTACACTGCCTCAGCAGAATGGGCAGATGACTATTCCTCAGCAGTCATTACCCTTACTCCGAGCTACGGTGAAGCCTTTGAGGCAAACGATGTCACGATAACAAAGGTGCAGAACGGGGACAACACATTCAGCTTTACAGCAAGCTGTGAGTATAATGGGCAGACCTACACCGTTTCCCTTGAAAATGTGCCTTCCTTCAGGGTGACTGTGGGAGAAAATGACTACTACATCCCCATAGCACAAAACAAAGGGTACGGCGTATTTACCCTCACAGATAAGATGATATCTCCTGAGTCCCCCGCAGGCACAGAGACTGTCATAAAGGCCGGGGAAACAACAGTATCAGCTGGTGTTCCCTTTAACGTGACCGAAGATACTGTTATAACCATAGAGCACATATCCACATGGTCAGCAGTCAGCAGTGCACTGAGGGAGGGGCTTGATGTCAAGCTTTACAATGACATTACCCCCGGTGAGGGTGATACCTTCCTGTATGTCCCCGCAGGTGCATCAGCAGAGCTTGATCTCAACGGTCACAACATTGACAGACAGCTTACAGCGGCAGCGGAAAACGGCTACGTGCTCCGTGTTGACGGCACGCTTACCCTCAAGGGCAGCAGCGACAGCAGCGGCAACAGGATCACAGGCGGCTACAATAGCGGCAGCGGCGGCGGTATATTCATAAACAGCGGCGCCGTCTTCACAATGAGTGATGTACACGTCTACAAAAACAGGACACAGCAGGACGGCGGCGGCATATACCAGGCATCAGGCTCTGAGTCCACCCTCAGCGGGAGCATCACCGAGAACCATGCAGACAACAGGGGCGGCGGTATGTACCTTGGGGGCGAGCAGGCACAGGCCATTGACAACGATGAGGAGGAGCAGGTTCAGCCCCAGTCCCAGTCAAACAGGAATATGCTGTTTACAACAGGTTCTTCAACCGTAACAGTCACCCAGACCAGGACACTGTATCTTGTTCTGAAGCTCAACACCGCCAACAACGGCGGCGGTGGTATGTTCATCAATGACGGCAATATGGAAGTCAGTGAAGGCACTGAAATAAACGGCAACACAAACGGCAGCGGCAGCAACAGCAATCTTGGAGGTGCCGAAGGTCTTGCATCCAACACCATCACTGCGGGAGCAGGAGTTGCTGGTTCTGTTGTCATCGGCTTTGAGGCTTTAAAGGGCGGCATGGCAGGATGGATGGCAGCAGGAGTCGGTGCTCTGGCAGCAGGATTTGGCACGCTGTTCTCCTGGTTTTACCGGAACGGTGAAAAGGGCGATATAAAGGATCTTGACATTGGCGGCGGTTCCGGCGAGGATTCCGGCGAAGGCGGCGATGATGATGAATGTGACCATGACTGGCGCTATGAGAGCCATGAATGGGAAGAAGAGCATTATGAATATGTCACAGAGCACCAGAAGTGTACTAAATGCGAGGCAAAACGTGACATAAAGCACACTCCTACAAAGTCTGTCGTGTCTGATTCCCAGTCTGAGAGATACAAGGTCACCGAATACAAGGTGACTCTGAGCAATGAGAAAGAGTACAAGAAGGAAGTCGCACCATACGAAGTAATATACGAGTGCAATATCCCGGTTGCGGTAGCAAGGCCGAATGGTTTTAAGGAAACTGTTACCGAAAAGATATCACACGACAGAAACAAGGGCACAGAATACACTCTGACCGAAAATAAATGGACGTTCTCCGACGGAGGACTTCTGTGGCAGTCCTGGACAGAGGATGGCAACAATGTCACCAAAGTAGAATTTCCTGACAATAACGACGTTCAGACCAAAACCGTCAGAGCCTCATGGAAGCTCATAGTCAAATACGAAAACGGCGTTTCAGGCGAAGAGGAGGTATCAGGAGAACTGGTGCCGGCAGCCTATGCAGCTGTTGGCAGTACTCATACTGTCCAGAAAATCACCATCAGCAGAGAAAACCATACCGCTAATGTGTGGGTAAGATCCACCTCGGTGGAGATCAAGAACGCCGGGGATGACACTTACAAGCTTGCCTTCGATTCAACGGTTGACAGCGTGACCACTGTAAAGCCCGGTGACAAAATGGTTATATCAGCACCTGTACTGCTTAAACCGGACTGGATAACTAAGTGGACAGACATCACTCAAAGGCTCACCGAAGGCGACACAAACAGCGTGCAGCTAAGCGAGGATATTTCCTTCACCAAGGGTGACAAGGCTGCTGTGATAAACAAGGCTGCTACCCTTGACCTGGGCGGCAAAACAGTAAATGCAGACAGCAAGGGCAGCTTCTTTGATGTTGAGAAGAGTCTTACGCTGACAGGCAACGGCACGTTTCAAAACGGCAGCAGCACACAGAACGGCGGTGCTGTAAGCATACGATCCGGCGGCTCTGTGGTCATGGACAGCGGCAGGCTTACTGCCAACACCGCAGGCGGCGCAGGCGGTGGGGTATATATCGCTGACGGGGGCAGATTCATCATGAAGGGCGGTGAGATAAGCGGCAATACCAGCGGCAGCGGAGGCGCAGTTTATGCAGAAGGCATCTTTGAGGTCAGCGGAAAGGTCATCATAAAGGACAACACTGCTGACAGCAAAGCGGCAAATGTATATCTGCCGACGGGCAAAACAATATCCGTTACGGGAAAGCTTGACAGCGATGCAGAGATACACGTCACCATGGAGACACCCGGTGTTATCACCTCCGGCCTTAATGCAAAGGGCGGTGACAATGCACGGGGCAGTGCAGATAACTTCGTAAGCGATGATGAAAGCTATGTGGTCGTAATAAACGGCAGTGGCGAAGCGGAGCTTATCTCAAAGGTACATTCCATAACCATAAATGAAGCCGAATACGGCACTGTCACAGCGGACAGGCAAAGCGCAGACAAGGGGGACAGGGTAACACTTACCATTGCTCCCGATGCAGACTATCTGCTGACAGAGGGCAGCCTTACCGCAAAGTACACCGATGGGGGCACAGAGCAGACACTCACCCTGACAAAGGTAAATGACAGCACATATGCCTTCACTATGCCAGAAGCTGATGTGACGGTGGATGCGGGATTTAATAAAAAGTATGAGCTGTACGGGATGTCTATGAGCCTTGACGGCGATATCGGCGTGAAGCTCTATATGATCATTGATGAGCGCATTGCCAACGACAGCAGTGCCTATATGCAGATAACACTTCCCAATGTGGCTGAGCCCGTAACGGTCAAGGTTTCGCAGGCGGAGAAAAACACCGCTGAAAAGCCGGGAACGACCCTGTATGTGTTCAGGTGCGGTGTGGCAGCAAAGGAGATGACTGAGAGCATAAATGCACAGCTTTTTGCAGATGGTCTGCAAAGCGAGGTCTATACCTTCACTGTACAGCAGTACGCCAAAGCCATACTCGATGATCCCGCCAAATATGCCAAGGAGCAGGATATCATCAAGTCAATGCTGAATTACGGAGCCTATTCCCAGTCGTATTTCGGCTACAACAAAAACTCCCTTGCAAACGAAGGTCTTGCCGATAAGGACGTGAGCGGCGTATCAGCCGGAACCATCAACAAGCCCTACGTCAGCGCGGGTACCAAACTTCCGGGCGGTGTCACATTCGCAGGGGCTACCCTCTCACTGAAATCCGAGACTACCCTTTCACTCTACTTCAAGGGGCTGGATGTAAATACTGCTTTCGCCTGCCGCGACAAAAAGGTGGAGACTGTCAAGAACGGCGGCTATGTGGTGGCACGAATCAGGGGAATAAAGGCGGAGGAACTTGCCAATGACTTTATCCTGTTATTTGAGAGCGGCAGTGTGACCTACAGCCCCATGACCTATTGCTACAATGTGCTGAAGAACGGTGGCTCAGACAACGATAAGCTGGAAAACGTATGCCGTGCGCTGTATCTGTACGCACAGGCTGCAAAAAACTATGCAGGTTAAGGATTACCTATCCTTTGATGTGTGAACGGGAAAACTCCTGTATATCAGCCATGTCAACATGATAGTATGGGGGCTGACCGCAGAAAAAGTGCTGTATTCCTGGGCTTTTCAAGGTTTTAACCGTCGTCATCGAAGATTGGATCTGAACGCAAAAGGTCATTTAGATGTCAGTGTCTGTAGGAGGCATATATGGAATACATTAGAGTAACAAAAGAAAATCTGGAAAAGGAGCACATCTGC
>DGXE01000040.1 GCA_002395525.1 Ruminococcus sp. UBA4240 | reverse complement strand
GTGGGCAAGGAAATGCAGTTCTTCGGCGCAAGAGCAAACCTTGCAAAGTGCCTGCTCTACGCTATAAACGGCGGTGTGGATGAGCTTACCGGTATTCAGGTAGGCCCCAAGTACAGACCTGTTGTCGGTGATTACCTTGACTATGACGACGTTCTGGCAAAGTACGACGACATGATGACATGGCTGGCAGAGCTGTATGTAAACACCCTGAACATCATCCACTATATGCATGACAAGTACTGCTACGAGGCACTCCAGATGGCTCTCCACGACAGAGAGGTAAAGAGATACTTCGCAACAGGCATCGCAGGCATCTCTGTAGTGGCTGACTCCCTTTCCGCTATCAAGTACGCAAAGGTAAAGATCATCCGCAAGGATATCGAGATCACCAAGACCGTAAGAGACGTGGTAGACGGCAAGCTGCAGGTTTCAAACAAGGTCATCGGCGTTGCCAAGGATGTTGCAGTTGACTACGAGATCGAGGGCGACTTCCCCAAGTACGGCAACGATGACGACCGTGTTGACGAGATAGCTCAGATGATCCTCAACAAGTTCATGGACAAGATCCGCCAGCAGTACACCTACAGACACGGCGTTCCCACCACATCCATCCTCACCATCACCTCCAACGTCGTATACGGCAAGAAGACAGGCTCCACTCCCGACGGACGCAAGGTCGGCGTGCCTCTGGCTCCCGGTGCCAACCCCATGCACGGCAGAGATTCCCACGGTGCTTCCGCATCCCTGTCCTCCGTTTCCAAGCTTGAATTCTCCAACGCTCAGGACGGTATCTCCAACACCTTCTCCATCATCCCCGATGCTCTGGGCAAGGACAGCGGCGTTCTGGTAGGCGATATCCAGGTAGACAGCATACGCTGAGTTTAGACAACGAAACACCGCCGCTCCCGACGGCTGCGGCGGTGATACAGCGGGAGCAGCCCGCTATCATATGAAAGGAGTTTTTTATTATGGCAACCACACAGCAGATAGATAATCTCGTAGGCCTTCTTGACGGCTACGCAGTAAAGGGTGGACATCACCTGAATGTTAATGTACTCAACCGTGAGATGCTTATCGACGCTCAGAAGAACCCTGAGAAGTATCCCCAGCTCACCATCAGGGTATCCGGATATGCGGTAAACTTCATCAAGCTCACCAAGGAGCAGCAGGATGACGTTATATCCAGAACCTTCCACGCATCCCTGTAATATGACCGGGTACATTCATTCCACCGAGTCATTCGGAACAGTTGACGGACCGGGTATCCGGTTCGTCATCTTTTTTCAGGGCTGTCCCATGCGCTGCCTGTACTGCCACAATCCCGACACCTGGAGCTTCCACTCGGAAAAAAACGGCGCAGGCACACCCATGACAGTCGAGGATCTGTTCAGGATGTACGACGGTGTAAAGGAGTTTTGCAGGGGGGGCATCACCTGCACCGGGGGAGAACCCATGGGGCAGATAGATTTCCTCACCGAGGTCTTTGAGACCGCCAAGGCAAAGGGGATACACACCTGCCTTGACACATCCGGGGTCACCTTCAACCCCGACAACACGGAGAAGGTGGACAGGCTGCTTCGCTCCACCGACCTTGTTATGCTTGACATCAAGCACATAGACGAGGAGGAGCACAGAAAGCTCACCGGCCACAGCAACAAAAACATTCTTGCCTTTGCCCGGTACATCTCCGACAAGGGCATAGAGCTTCGCATACGCCATGTGGTAGTGCCCGGCATCACCTTTGATGAGGGGTATCTCCACCGCCTGGGTGAGTTTCTCTCCGGGCTTCACAGTATGCACCAGCTTGAAGTCCTTCCCTATCACGACATGGGCAAGGTAAAGTACGAGCAGCTGGGGATCCCCTATCCCCTCCCCGACACCCCGCCTCTTTCAAAGGAGGATGCATCCCACGCAAGGGAGATCATCATGCAGGGCATAAAGGACGGCGCTGCTGCAAGGCGCAAAGCTGAACAGAAATAAAATAAGCGGGTCACAATGTGACCCGCTTTCGCTTTGCCTTGCTTACTTGAGTATCTCGTTTGCGCCTACAAAGGGGATGGGGATGCGCTCTTCCTTGACAACATGGACTACATTCATTATGCCCACTACAAGGCCGAACACAAAAATGACTACGCTTGCCACCTGTCCTAACAGTGGGATGATATTGATCACACCGCCTGCAACATAGATGATGAGAAGCCAGAGTCCCTGATTTGAGAAGAAGCAGCAAAAATCAGACTCCTTCTTTGCCACATAGGGGATGAAAAACAGTATGGGGCAGAAAAGCTGCAACACAGCAATTACCAAAACCAGAACCTTGTTGTCCTGTACGTCCTGCGGCTGAAATCCCATAGTAGAATCCTCCTTATCTGATTATCCTTACTCTTATTACATTGTCAAGGCCCTCAAGCACGGAAACCATCTCATCGGTTATGCTTGCCACTTCAAGGCAGGTATATGCATATTCCTTCTTTGAGGCATTGACCATGTTCTCAATGTTGATGTGTGCTACGCCGAAGGTGGAGGTGATCTTGGAGATCACATCGGGCACATTCTTGTGGAGCACGCATACCTTTATGTCGGTAACGTTCATTGTTGCGTTGGGATAGTTTACGGAATTTGTGATGTTGCCGTTCTCGATGTAGTCCTTCAGCTCGTCGGCAGCCATAACAGCGCAGTTGTCCTCAGCCTCGGGGGTGGAGGCGCCAAGATGAGGCAGTGCTATGACATTCTTCACACCCAGTATCTCATCGGAGGGGAAGTCGCACACATATGCTGCCACCTTGCCCTCTTCAAGGGCTGCAATGATGGCAGGGCTGTCTACCAGCTCGCCGCGGGCAAGATTGAGTATGCGCACGCCGTCCTTCATCAGGGCGATGGTCTCCGCATTTATAGTGCCCTTTGTGTCCTTGTTGTAGGGCACATGGATGGTGATGTAGTCGGATACCGCATATACATCCTTCACATCGGCTACGGACTTTACAGCAGGATTGAGCCTTAATGCAGTGTTGACGGAAAGGAAGGGATCGTATCCCACTACCTTCATGCCCAGTGCAACAGCGGCATTTGCCACCAGCACACCGATGGCGCCAAGACCTATGATACCAAGGGTCTTCCCGGCTATCTCAGGGCCTACGAAGCGGCTCTTTCCCTTTTCCACCATGGGGCCTACCTCGTCCCCGTTGCCCTTCAGGCTCTGCGCCCATTCCATGGCATCGGGTATGCGTCTTGAGGAGAGGAGCAGACCTGTGATCACAAGCTCCTTAACTGCATTTGCGTTGGCACCGGGGGTGTTGAACACAACTATGCCCTCTGCGGCGCACTTGTCAACAGGGATGTTGTTGACACCCGCACCTGCTCTGCCGATGGCAAGGAGCTTCTTCCCGAACTCCATGTCATGCATCTTTGCACTTCTCACCATTATGGCATCGGGATCGGATACGCTGTCAGAAATGGTGTAATCTGCTCCGAAACGGTCTGTGCCGCAGGCGGCTATCTTGTTGAGTGTAAGTATATCGTACATTTTTATCAGATCCTATCAGTTGAAATTGTCTGTTTACTGCCGGTACATATTGCCGGGGTCTGCCAGAAGGGGCTTTCCGTCGGGAGCCAGCAGGGGCGTTACGGCAAGGTTGCCGTCCATGTTCTTGATGTACAGGTACTGCACCCCGGTAAGGGTGTCCACCAGCACCTCGCAGTTTGCCATGCCCACCATGTTCCCGGCACCGGACTTTACAAAGCGAATGGAACCGCTCATGCGTTTTCAGCCTCGAACTTCTTCATGAACTCTACCAGCTTTTCAACGCCTTCAATAGGCATTGCATTGTAGATGGATGCTCTCATGCCGCCCACTGTGCGGTGACCCTTCAGGTTCTCAAAGCCTGCTGCCTTTGCCTCGGCAACAAACTTCTTGTCAAGCTCCTCGTTGCCTGTTACAAAGGGAACGTTCATAAGGGATCTGTCCTTCTTCTCCACAGTGCCCTTGAACAGCTTGGAGGAATCCAGGAAATCGTAGAGTATCTTTGCCTTCTTCTCGTTGTGAGC
>DGXE01000079.1 GCA_002395525.1 Ruminococcus sp. UBA4240 | reverse complement strand
TTCCTTCATACGAGGGTCTCTTGTGAGGAAGCCTGCCTTCTTGAGTGCTGCTCTGAGCTCAGGGTTGAACACCAGCAGCGCACGGGAAATGCCGTGGCGGATTGCGCCTGCCTGACCGGTAACACCGCCGCCCTCAACAGTTGCAACAACGTCGAGCTGCTCGGTGGTCTCTGTCAGTGCAAGAGGCTGTCTTACGATGAGCTTTAAGGTCTCAAGACCAAAGTAATCGTCGATGTCTCTGCCGTTTATGGTGATCTTGCCGCTGCCGGGATAGAGTCTTACTCTTGCAACGGAGGACTTTCTTCTACCTGTGCCGTAATAGGACTGGAGCTTAGATTCGTACATAGCTGTTTACCCTCCTTATATCTCGTAGTTCTCAGGCTTCTGAGCTTCGTGGTTGTGCTCTGCGCCTGCGTATACTCTCAGACGGGTGAGGGATGCTCTGCCTACGGTGGTATTGGGCAGCATACCGTTTACAGCTATCATCATAGCCTTCTCGGGCTTCTTGGACATAAGCTCCTTGTAGCTTACTTCCTTGAGGCCGCCGATCCAGCCGGTGTGCCATTTGAAGGTCTTGTTTACCAGCTTGTTGCCGGTGAGGACTGCCTTGCCGCAGTTGATGATGATGACATGATCGCCGCAGTCGGCGTGGGGTGCGAATGTGGGCTTGTGCTTACCGCGCAGAAGGGAGGCAGCTGCAGCAGCTACACGGCCTAACGACTTGCCGGTGGCATCAATAACATACCACTTGCGCTCAATTTCCTGAGCCTTGGGCATATAAGTTGACATGGTCATTTCTCCTTATCAGTTTTTTTCAGGGACGCACAACTCCTTGTCCCTAACGCAACGTTTCATATTATAACCGCTTGGAGGGTATTTGTCAAGCCTTTTTTTGGAAAAAATCAAAATATATCCTGAAATCTCTCGAAATCTCTCTGAATATCTCCTATTCTCTGCATTTCTTGCCTGTGGGTGCATTTTACGCACATTGACAAACTATATTGTGATAGCGTATAATAAAGGCACGAAACGGAGCTGATACTATGGTTGAAATGACCGATGAGCGCAGGGTGGAGCTGTCCCTGACAAAGAAGTACAAGAAAGAGATATACGGCAGATTTATCCGTGCCATAAATGAATACAAGCTGCTGCAGGAGGGGGACAGGGTGGCTGTGTGCATCTCCGGGGGCAAGGATTCCATGCTTATGGCAAGGTGCTTCATGCAGCTGCAAAAGCACTCCGACTTCCCCTTTGAGCTGCGCTTTATTGTGATGGACCCGGGCTATGCCCCGGAGAACCGCCGCAAAATAGAGGAAAATGCCCGTTTCCTCGGCATCCCCGTAGACGTGTTCTCGTCGGAGATATTCGAGATAGTGGAGAGCGTTGACGGCAGCCCCTGCTATCTTTGCGCAAGGATGCGCAGGGGGTACCTCTACGGCAGGGCGGAGGAATTAGGGTGCAACAAGATAGCTCTTGGTCATCATTTCGATGATGTCATCGAGACAATACTCATGGGTATGCTGTACGGTGCTCAGGTGCAGACTATGATGCCGAAGCTGCGCTCCTCCAATTTCAAGGGACTGGAGCTTATCCGTCCCATGTACCTCATTCGGGAGCGGGATATAATCGCATGGTCACGGTATCTGGGGCTTGAGTTCATCCGCTGCGCCTGCCGCTTTACCGCCGAAAACGATGCCCTTGACAAGGAGAGCGCATCAAAGCGCAAGGCAGTCAAGGCGCTCATCGCCGAGCTTGAGGCTGACAATCCCCTTGTTCCCATGAACATCTTCCGCAGCGTGGAGAACGTGAATCTGCAGACCATCATCTCCTATCACAGCGGGGAGGACTATCACACCAACATCTACGAGAAATACTGAACGATAAGTAATAAGTAATAAGTAATAGTGAATAGCTTGTTGACAGAAAATCCCCTTTCTTTGCAAAGCGGTGCTTTTGCAGGCGAAGGGGAAACAGAGCCTGTCGGTCATCATCACGTCATCCTGCTCCTTGCTTCTGACTTTTGCTTCTAACAGCGCAGCCGACCATCTGCTCAATCCTGAGCAAATGATCGGCTGCGTTTTAATGGGGGTGATGAGAAAGCTTATTCAGCGGTGTCCTCAGTGGGAGCCTCTTCGGCAGTTTCCTCGGCGGGAGCTTCCTCGGACACCTCTGCGGGAGCAGCGGGCTTTACTATCCTTGCGCCGCACTTGCCGCAGAAATCGTTGTCGGCAGGAACTTCAGCGCCGCACTCGGTGCAGAGGTTCACGCCCTTGAGCTCTCTGATCTTTGCCTTGAGCTCGTCGATCTCAGCGTTTTTAAGGGATGCCTGTGCAAAGAGATCTGCCATTGCATCGCTCTTCTCGGCGTCCTTGTATTCCTCGTAGCACAGCTTGCCTATCTGGGCATATATCTCTGCCAGGTCGCGCTGTGAGGAGCTGACCTTGTAGCTGAGCTTTACTACCTCAGTGCCGGATTTTGTCTTTTCGGATACAGTCTTGCCTGTGGATTCCAGTGTTTCGATAAATCTTTCAAACATTTTTGCTACCTCCGTTTATCTGTTTTTGCCGTGTGTTCACGGCCTTGGTTTCCCTTACCATGACTTGATTATATCCCAAACGCCCCGCAATGTCAATACCATGCACTCTTTTCTCATTTTTCTAATTCTATTTTAATATTGCCTTTGCCGGCAGCCTTGCTTTGGAACTATACGTTTATGCAATCTATTGTGCATTTTTTGCAGATAAATATGCGTAAAATCTATAAAAAATATATTGCAATGGGGAATAGTATGTGATATAATAAATGTGTACGTGAGTGTTTTTGCACTCGTTATACTGTCTGAAAAAGGATCAAATCTATGTTATATGCTTTGGGGTCACATATTGACCTTTCCGTTCCCTCCGCCGAATGCGGCTATTATGAATGTGTTGCGGATCTTATCGACACCGAGGTGGTGCGCTCCATGGAGCAGTTCCATCATCACGGCCACACCTCATGCTTTCAGCACTGTGTGAATGTTTCCTACTACAACTATGTTTTCGCCAAATTCCTGGGGCTTGATGAAAGGGCAGCCGCAAGGGGCGGCCTTCTCCACGACCTGTTCCTCTATGACTGGCACGAGTACGTAAAGGAGCCCGGTCAGCAGATGCACGGCTGGACACATCCCGCCACGGCACTCAAAAACGCAAGGGAGCATTTTGAGCTGACCCCTGTGGAGGAGAACATGATACTCCGCCATATGTTCCCCCTGACCCCCATACCCCCCAAATGCGGGGAGGCATGGCTCATAACCTTCACCGACAAGTTCTGCGGCGCATGGGAGGTCATCGACCACCAGCTCCTTAAGATAAGGACGGCATTCGGGAGGATAAAGGCGCTCTTCGGCGGCGCCGGTGCATAAAAATGAAGTCTCTCCGCAGCTTTGCGGGGAGACTTTTTCATTTGGTCTGTCCGGTGAGGGCTTCCCGGATCGGTTATTTCAGCTTAGCCCCGTCGCTGAATGCGTTCCCGACTCTGCCGCCTACCTTGTAGTAGCCGTGGGTATAGGGGTCAAAGGCGATGGCTCCCAGGGAGTCGATATCCACCTTGCCGTCCTTCATATGCTTTTCCTCCACAGATGTGCGCAGCACCTTCCCGATAACGCCTATGCCCGTGTCGTCGTTCTGGTATTCTACAAATTCACATTCCATTGCGATGGGCAGCTCGTTGATAACGGGGGCATCCACCAGGTCGGACTTAACATATGTAAGCCCTGACTTTGCAAATTTGTCCGGATCCTTCCTGCCGCTGACTATGCCGAACCAGTCCGCCTCCACAACGTGCTTTGCATCGGCGATATGCACCACAAAGCCTCTGCGTGCCCTGATGTTCTCCACCGTCAGATGTGTCTCGGTGAGGTTGAGTGCTACCATGTCCCTGTCCAGCATGGTGCCCCAGGCGGCGTTCATCACGTCTACCGTGCCGTCTGCGTTAAAGGTGGAGATGAGCAGTACGGGCATGGGGAAAATGGCTTCTGTGGTTTTGATCGTTTTTTTCATGCGATACCTCCTTGTTTATGGTACTCACCGCCGCAGACAGGCAGCGGGAGACAGCATCCTTATGATGTGCCTGCCGGAGCCAGTATTTTCAGATATGTATCGAGCCTTGCGCTGATATATTCCGCAAACAGCTCCTCCATGGCGGAAGCATCGCTGTTCACATGGTATGCATCAAAGGCATTGTAGTATCTGAGCCTGTCGGTGAATTTGATGTCGATGGGCGGATACCCCGCCTTCATCAGCTCCAGGTTCACAAGCAGCCTGCCTGTCCTGCCGTTGCCGTCGATAAAGGGATGTATCCTCTCAAACTGAATGTGGAAGCGTGCCAGCTTAGTCACGATGTGCTCCGTGCCGGCGGAGTATTCAAGCAAAAGCTGTTCCATCATCGGCTGTATAAGATAGGGCTGCACCGGTTCATGCCTTGCACCCATGATCCGCACGGGCACACGCCTGTAAACACCCCTGTCCTCCCTTTTATCCGCAAGCACGAGGGAGTGGATCTGCTTGATGACATTTTCGGTCAGGGGCACATTTTCCCCTGCAAGCTCCCTTACATAGTCAAATGCCTCCTTGTGACCCACGGCCTCCAGATGCTCCTTCAGAGGCTTCCGGTCTATGGTCAGTCCCCGAAGTACAAGGTAAGTCTCACGGAGTGTGAGGGTGCTGCCCTCTATGGCATTGGAGTTGTAGGTGTACTCCACCGAAAACTCTTCGTTTAACCGCTCCAGCTCCCCCTGTGTCAGAGGCCTTCTTCCTGCAAGCTCTGCTTTCTTCCGGTCTATCCGGGTGAGAAGGCTCTCCTTTGTGCTGCAGCCTTCATCGGCAGGCTTATCCGCAGGGATCCTCCAGCCGTGTCCCTCCTGATATGCGCCGGGTATTTTCCCCTCTTCGCACAATGCTGTTACTCTTGTTTCTGAAATGCCCCATTTCTCAGCCGCTTCCTTTGCCGTGATATACATAGGCTGTCACCTCCCTGTGATCGGAAATGTCAGGAATCTGTTTCTCATATGATTTTACCACAACATCCGGCTTATGTCAATACGAAAAGGAACTGTCACCCTGTAAAGCAAGGGCGGGCAGTTTCCTGCCCGCCGTTATACGTTTAAGACTGGGGGATGAAAGGTAATCCGTCACTTTCAGTTTCGACGGGAATTGTGGTGCTTGTCGCTATTGGATCTCCCGTTGTCTCAAACTCCACTATCTCCGTTTCCGGTGCGGTGAATTTTTCCTTATCCATCGTCATTCACTCCTTATTCAGAATACTCATTAGCAGCCTGCCAATACAGATACAGTGCCTTGCAGACGTTCTGCAAATTCTCATCATCAGAACCGCCCTTCAGGACATTGTAGCAGTAGGTCAGCGGACAATAATGAACATAGCCGTAGAAAGTTTGTGTATTTCCAGAATCAGCAACGTCATTTATATCCAACTTAAATGTCTCATCAAGATCATCTGCCTTGATGCCCCTGATGCGGGCGATCTGATAGCCGCCTGCGGTGGTGTTCTTTTCAACCTCATAAGAATCGCACTCAAAGCTTAGGTCTCTGCTGCTCTTGAAATAGAGCGAAAGCGTTGTCTCAGACTTCAGCGAGAGTGTTGCCCCCTCAAAGGTCGTATCGCCTGCGTCTCCGAGATATGTGCCTTTCGGATCGTAAGGCTTGTTGATCGTATCTGCATCGACTTCCTGAATATTTGTGCTGTCTTTTCCGCCATTGGCAAGTGCATCGGTATTATGCTTGAAATAGGTCTGAGAATATGCGCCGTAATCCAGCATTGCCTTGACAAGCGGAGCGGCTTTTGCATAATCGTCATTTTTGTCTGTATTGTCAAGCAGATAGTCCGCATACTCCTTAACGGTATACTCATAGCCCTGTCCCGACTTGCCACCGCTGAACATCTGCGCCGTGATGGTGTCAGTCATTTCCTTTGCGGCAACATTGCACTTGAACACATAATAGGTCTTGCCGGGAAATGTGGTTGTGTCGGTCCTGCAGTTATCGGTGTCAGTCAAGTATACATCCGATGTGCTGCCGTCGGGCAGTGTAAAGTGCATATATGCGCCTGTATCTTCAATCACACTCTGATCAAGCTCCATATAGAAATTAACGCCTATATCACCGTCAAGGCTGAGGGAATAGCCTGCAAGACGTTCACCGATGCCGTCAGAATAAACAATCCCAAATGTTGTAGAAGTAGAACCTGAATACTCTGAGCTTGTAGGTTTTGCTGTAATGGTAACATCAGCCGTGCCTACATTCGTATTATTTGTTATAGCTATATCGCACTGATCTGTGATGTCAGTCTCGCCGTCCTTCACTGTGACGTTCGGTGTGATGGAATTGCCTGTATATGTCTGATCCGCTATAGTTTCAACCGTAATGTCAGAGTTTGTCAATGGCTTCTTCCACGTCGCCGTGTAACTACGGTTTCTGTAACTGCCTTTTGCGATGGTTACGCTTGTATTTGCTGCATCGAGATCCGTTCCTGACCATCCGGCAAACTCGTAGCCTTCGCGTGTCGGATTGGTAAGCGTAAAGGTGTCTGTATCGTAGGTGTATGTCGCAGGATTCTCCGTCGCCACGCTACCGCCAGCAAGGTCGTAGTTGATGCTATACACCATTTCAATCTTTCCGTTGAGTCTGGTACTCGCAAGCCCATAAATTTCAAATGTCATGTATTCAGCTGTAGATGTTTGCGAGCTTATGCTTGCATCATGTGTGGTTAGCTGTTTAATGAGAGTTGACGAAGAGCCTGTACCGTCATAAACACTGATATAACCGTATGAATTATATATTTCACAATTATCAATCGTAGCCAGCAAGCGAACACCCTCTGGTGCTTTCAGTATGGCAGTGACTGTGCTCGAATTATTGGCAGAACCTTTTATGTTAAATGACTGAACGCCCTCGGGGATAACATACTCGGTTGTCCGAGCAGGATCAATGGTCAATGTCAGACCATCATCTATCGTCAGGACATTTGCGAACTCGGGCGTAACCGTGACATTCCTGTTCGGCATCCGGAGCGTAACCGTATTCACACCCGAATACCAATGGTCTTCGCCGATGGTTGCTATTGTTGTGCTGTTGTCCGTATAGGTGACGATGATTCTCTTGAGCAGATAGCCGCTTGCGGGGGTTACCGTCAGCGTAACGGTTTCGTTAGTCTTGGCAGATGTCTTGTCGCTTGCGATGCTACCATTATCTGCCGTTCCCACGGTGATGTTGTGTGACGTATTTTCGACTACCCTTACAGTCAGATCAAGTCCGTATTTCTCTGTGCTGCCATATATCGCATAAAATCGCATCAGCATACTGTCTGCTGAACTGGCAAACAAAATGTTGTCACTATTCTGCTCTATCGTTGTTATCAGTGCCGTCTCAGTCTCATCATTGCCGTCGTATGCCTTCAGCAAGTTCCAATATTGACCAGATGCATAAAACTGTGCATCCGTCTTACCTGTTACTTCCAGAGTATATCCCTCCGGAGCACAAAGCATCAGGAGTCCGTCAGAAGGCACCAGGTTTCCATCCTTTCCTTCGCTGTCATACACCTTGATGGTCTGGTCCTTGCCGAGGTAAACCGTCTTCTTTGTTCCGTCGCTGGGGAAGTTGATGTAATGGTCACTGCCATCTACCGACAAATTTTCGTCCCACTCCACGAGGCTGAATGTAAACGACTTGCTGCCCGTGTAGGTCGTTCCTGTTCCTGTAACTGTCAGCGTATAGTCGCCCAATTGATCAAAGGACGATACTTCCTCGTTGCTGCTGTTCTTGATGACAGCCGTGTAATGAGTGCCCTCTGTCAGTTTGCTGCCGTTGTAGTCATATACATCATAACTGACATCGACCGCAGTTCCGTTCGTGGTAATGTAATAGCGAGGCATCTGAATGTCAGCAAATGCAAGCGAATTGTTGTTTGCCACTGCCGGGACGATCTTCTGATTCAGTCTGTTTGCAAGTTCATCTGCTGTAACATAATCTGTAGTTCCATCGTAATAAAAACGCTTGCCATCCTCAAAACTGATATTGCCCTTATAACTGCTTGCATTGATGAAGTCCGTGCTTTCAGTCCACGACAATGATATTGTTCCTTCTGCGCCGTTATTGTTATAATAAGACTTACCTGCACCGATGCCATAGCCGCCACTGCTTGTAACGGTTATTTGTCCGCCGCTGATCGCTATTGTTCCTCCACTACCTGCAGGTTTATCATTACTAATTGTACCTCCGCCGCCAATTCCGGCTCCAACATCTCCACTTGTAACATTAATGATGCCTCCGGTGATGGTTATTGTGCCTGCATTACCAAAACAACCGCCGCCGATTCCGGCAGAATTATTAACTACTGTAGAAGTAACATTACCTCCGGTAATGTTTATGATCCCGCCGTTGCCCTTATAACCGCCGCCGATCCCCGTTCCACTATATGATTCTGCGGTAATATTTCCGCCGTTGATGGTGATATTTCCGCCGTCACCCTCGGAACCACCACCGATTCCTGCACCATCAGCTTTACCAGTCTCACTATCTGCATTTACTGTTCCGCCGTTGATGATAATATTTCCGCCGTTACTATTGTAACCGCCACCAATTGCAGCGGCATAATATCTACCATAAGCATTAACAGTTCCGCCGTTGATGATAATCGTACCCGCATTAACTTCAGAAGCACCGCCGATTGCAGCACCATAATATTCCTTATAGCCAGTATATGCATTCAGCGTACCTTCACCGTCAATCGTCAGGCTGTTGCCTTCGTGGACGGCAATACCCTTGCTGGCAGTAAGCGTAGTGCCCGCGCCGAGGTTCAATGTCACGTTGCCACTGATGGAGATGCGATTAGAGAAAGTAACCGTGCCGCTGCCCGTAATGTTGACGGTGCAGTCCGTCCATGTTGTAGTGTCGGAAATGGTTTGACCGTTGGCTTCAATGTTTATAGTGTTTCCTACCGCACTCGCCGTTATCGCAATATCCTCAAACACCTGCGACAGCGGCTGTATCGGTACACCGCCCGACAGCATCAGAACCGATGTCGCCACGGCAAGCGCCTTTCTCCAAAATCTTCCTTTCATAAAAACCTCCTTCACGCACAAAAGCGCACCCCACGGGACAGACTTATCCCATAGAGTACGCTTGTATCGTTGTATTCAGTTGTGAAAAGGGCGCAGTTATGCCTTGCTTGCTTGCTTGCGCATTATACCGCATCGTCATACGCCTGTCAACCCCTTTTTATCAAAGCAGCCGTAAACTTTTGATGAATAAATTCACAGCCTTGCTACATTTTACCATATGGCAGCGGAAAAGTCAATAGTAACCGGTGAAAAAAGCGGCGGAGGATGTGCTCCGCCGCCGTGTCAGCCCTGTTTCCATTCAATGACGGCTGTGAATGTTCCGTCTTCAACATGGAGGGTGCATACAAAGCCGTGCCTGTCGCATATGTTCTTCACGATGGACAGCCCCAGACCGCTGCCCTTTTGTCCGCTGCGGCTGCTGTCCCCCTTTACAAAGGGCTTGAACAGCTCATCCGCTGTCACATCTATCCCAACCTCAAAGCTGTTTTGTACGGTGAGTGAGCTTTCGGAGACGGATATGTCTATGGTGCTCCCGGGGGATGCATACTTTACTGCATTTGATATAAGGTTGTCAACCGCCTGTGTCATAAGCAGCCTGTCCGCATTTACCGTGCCCTCTCCCTTTACTCTGAGGGCAATATCCCTTTCCTGTGCCATGATACTGTATTTGTCCGCTGCTGTCTGTGCAGTCTCCCTTATGTCAAGCTTCTCTCTTTTCAGCTCTGTAATGCTCTCTGTTTTTGACAGCTCCAGCACATTGGTTATCATGTTGTCCATATACCGCACATTTTCCATTATCATGGAGGAATAGTGCTGCTGCTTTTCGGCGGGGAGCCCCTCATTCAGCATCTCCGCACAGCCCGATATAGCCATGAGTGGAGTTTTAAGGTCATGGGCAAGGGTGTTGGTCATATCACGGCGGTAGTCCTCCATTGCGTAGTGAGCCTTGTAGACAAGGCTTATGCGGTATGCCCTGACAAGTGATACCACAGTGCAGATAATAAGCATGGATATGCATATCACAGCAAGTATACCCAGATATGTCTGTGAAAAGTCCTGGCTGTACAGTGCTGTGACTGTATAAAGTGTGCCGTCGGGAGCGTTCAGGTTGGTGCGGAACCAGCTTTTGACGGTGGAGCCTTCCGACCAGGTGACGGAGTGGTTCCTGCTCCTGCTTATGGCGCCGCTGCTTTGCTGTTCATTGTCGATGGCATCAAGCTCCGCAAGCCGTCCGTTCCCCGGGTCATCACCCATTACGGTGCCCCCTGTGAACTGCTCCTTTGTATACTCCGTCAGCCCTGTGGTGTCCGGGGGAGTGATATCAAAGCTCTCACTGATAGTGTGGGCAGCGGCTGTTTCCGCACCGGACAGGTCATACTTGAGATCATAGATCTCTGTATGCATCTTACCGGGTACGAATATGCCCTTTTCTACATCGGCGTATATGGTGTCAGCTATGGTGAGCACCATCTCCTGTTGTAAGGGGCTTCCCTTGGTGACATACTTCCCCGACACCTCATATTCCTTTTCATAGGCAGCGGGGTCTGCATAGCAGATAGCCTCTCCGCCGTCGTACCTGACAATGGCAAAGCCCTTCCTTTCGGTGCGCAGTATCTCCTTGTCATTTTCGTAGAGCTTGAAGACGTTTGAGCCTATGTCCCCGGTATAGAGCTGCAGCGCCAGAGTGTTCCTGTACTGCAGTGATGCCAGTGCCTTGTCCTCTGTCTCGCCGGGGCGGTACATATTCTGTGTGGCAGCGCTGATGGTCAGGTCAAAGTGGGTATTCTGGGATTCCATGTATATGCCGGTCATCAGGTCGTGCAGAATGACTGCAATGAGTATACATATGACCACACATACCGCAAATGCGGGTATGAACCTCTCTGCGAACAGAGCGCCGAATCCCTGCCTTTTCCTCCCGAGCCTCTGCAGCTTCTCCTGTTTCCTTGTTGCTTTCATGGGATACACCTTTCCTAACGGATCATTCCGTTATCTTGTAGCCGCCTCCTATGACGGTCTTTATCTGTGATCCCGCACTGCCCAGAGCCTTGCGCAGCTTTTTGATGTGGTTGTCCACCACCCTGTCAGAGCCGTAGTAATCCGCTCCCCATATTCTGCTCAGCAGCGTATCCCTGTCCATGACACGGTTGATATGCTCCATCAGGTATTTGAGCAGGGCATATTCCTTGGGAGCAAGTGCCACCTCGTCACCGTCTGCGGTCACGGTGAAGGCGGCAGGGTCAAGTGTGATGCTCCCGCAGGTGATGACCCTGTCAGCCATGAGTCCCTTGCTGCGTCTGATAAGTGCGACAAGCTTTCCGTACAGTGCGGCAAGAGAGAAGGGCTTTACTATGTAGTCATCGCAGCCCAGGGCATAGCCCCGGATCACGTCCTCCTCGCTGCCCCTTGCAGTGAGGAACAGAACGGGCACGATGCTCTTCCTGCGTATCTCACGGCAGATGGTGAAGCCGTCTGCACCCGGGAGCATTATATCCAGCATCACCACATCGTATTCATTCTCCCTGAGCATATCAAGAGCCGTATCTCCGTCCGGTGCGGTGAAAAGGCGGATATCATCCCTTGCGGAGAAATAGTCCGATATGATCTCCCGTATCTGTGCATCGTCCTCAGCAAGCAGTGCCGTATAGCCCATAGCCTTCCCTCTCTTTCGTGTACTATCATAACACAGCGATGTATCCTTTGTATATCCTTCCTGTGTTTTCTGTGAGTTTTCTGCTCACAGTACACACACCATGATGTATTCCTCATCATTCTCATCTGTGACAGAAAAACCGACCTTTTCATACAGGCGCACAGCATAGTTTGCCTTCTGCACTGCAAGGGAAGCTCTCATAAAGCCCTGCGACCTGAGAAGGGAGAGCATTTCCCGCATAAGTCCTGTGCCGATGCCCTGTCCCCGGTACTCCCTGTAAAGAGAGATGGCAAAGGATGGGGTATCATCGTCCACATGGCCGTAATCATCCATTATCCTCGTCCAGACGGCTCCCACAACCCTGCCGCCCGCTTCAGCCACAAGGCAGTTGTCTCCCCTGCGTGAGCCGAAATCGTCGGTGTATACCCTGAGCTCCGGCTTTTCCACTATATCCCTGGGAGGAGGTTCGACCCCCTCGGGGATGAAGATAGCTTCGTAGAGAAAATCCTTCAACAGTGCTGTTTCGTCCTTCTTCAAGGGGCGTATCTCCGTGTTCATCATGCATCTTCCTTTCTGCTACCATTATACAGCCTTGGGGGAAAGGTGTCAAGCATATGTCACCTGCCGCACAAAAAGCCCTGCCGGCGGCGTGGCGTCAGCAGGGCGGTCATCTGAGGGTTTTTCCGTTTATTTTTCATTCACAGCTATCCAGATCTCTCCGGAGTAATCCGGGTCAGCGGTGTTGTCAGAGGGGTAGACCTCTATCTCCACCCCTGCGGCATATTCATATCTGTTGCTGCCGGGGAAGAATTCGGTCACTATCCTTCTGTATGTCTCGATAAACGTGTCGGGCATCTTTCCCCTGAAGGGAAATACCGCATAGGTATATGCCGGGAGCTCTATAACTTCCAGATCATTGTCCGCAGGGGCGCCGTTGTACTCTGCGCCGATGCCGTAGGGGAACATATCTCCGTCTGTTTCAAGAGAGAAGCATATGCCCAGCAGCCCCAGGAGCCTTGGCTTTTCGGGGATGAAGCTGCATATCCTCTTCAGTGTCCCGTCCTGTGCGCACCTTGACCAGAGCCCTGTTATGTCCGGTGTTCCCGCACCTGTCTCAGGCTTGCGAACCCTCTCCCTTTTGCATATGACTTTGATAGCACCCGGCTTTTCAATACGATAGTCCATTTCTGTTCCTCCTGTCAGAATTAGCTTTACAGATAGTCTGGAAAAGGATTTGACCGTTCCGCCGTTCCTGGCTTCGGTGGGGGTTATGCCGTGGAAGCGTGAAAAGGCGCGGGTGAAGCTCTCCGGTGTTTCATATCCGTATTTCAGGGCGATGTCTATTACCTTTTCATCGCTGTTTAGCAGCTCATCCGCCGCCAGTGAGAGCCGCCTCATGCGGATGTAATCACCAAGGGTAAAGCCGCACAGGATGCTGAACACTCTCTGGAAATGAAACGATGACGAATAGGCCTCCTTCGCCACTGAATCATAGTCGATATCTTCGGTCAGGTGCGCCTCTGTGTAATCGATCGCCCTTTGTATGCTCTTTATCCAGTCCAATCCGTTCCCTCCTTTGTCTGTATCTCTATTCTAACTCAAACAGACTTAATTGTCCTGATTCTGTGTGCTGTGTTGTGTCAAGGAGTGCTGCTCCGGCGGTCTAAGATCTCCCTGCTCGTATGTACATACTGTCCTCTTCGGTTATGCTGCGGATCACTCTGCATGGGTTGCCTGCCGCAAGGAACGTCCCTTGTCACCACCGAGCCTGCGCCTATGACACTTCTGCTGCCTATGGTGACACCGCCGCATATGGTGACGTTTGAGGCTATCCACACATCGTCCCCTATCCTGACAGGCCTGCCGTATTCATAGTCGTGGAGCTTGCCGTCTTCATCGGCAAAGATCCTGCGCTCCTCTGCTATCAGGGAATGTATGCCCGTGGCAAGTGTGCAGTAGGGGCCGATGAACACATTGTCGCCTATCTCTGCGGTACACCCGCCTATAAAGGTAAAGTGTATGTTGGAGTAGAAGTTTTTCCCTATGGTTATCTCCCTCATGTTGTCGATGAATATGGGGCGCTCCATAGTGCGGTACAGCCCGAAGTCGTCATGGGGGAACAGCTCCCTTAGTACCGCCTGCTTTTTTGCATCATCGCCGGTGCCAAGGGCGTTGTACTCATCACACAGGCGGTGGCTCTGCTTCTGCACCGCTCCCAGCTCCTCATCAAGGCAGTCATATATCATCCCGCCGTGCATTTTTTCATATTCAGTCATGTATCTCCTTAACTGCTTCATGGGCGGGAGTATGCTTTTACCACACAAAAGGTATGACCCTGTACCTGACACGGTTCTTGTACTCCCTGTACCCTGAAAGTCCTTCTTCAAGGACTTTTTCCTCGTTTTCTATGCGCTTGGCGATGATAGGGATATACGAGAGCATCACCGCAAAGGAGATGACCGATCCCAGCACCAGCGGCATGGCAAGAAACAGCAGCAGGGTGCTCATGTACATGGGGTGACGGACGATGCCGTAAAGCCCGGTGTCAATGACCTTCTGGTTTTCCTGCACCTCCACCGTTCTGGAAAGATATGCGTTTTCCCTCAATACCTCAGCATAGAGGGCATATGCCCCGAGAAAGATGACAGCTCCTGCATATGAGACCCATGAGGGAAGGACTATCCAACCGAAGCGGTAGTTAAGTCCTGCAATGACAAATGCTACAAGGAACATCAGTCCGCTGAGGAGTATCACTGTTTTCTGTTCGGACTGTTCTTCCTTTGCACTGAGCCTTTTCCGCAGAAGCTCAGGGCTCTTTTTCATCATTACAAGCCCTGCGGCAAACATGGGGACAAACAGTATCCCCATAAGCAGCCAGCCCTGCCAGTATGCGAATGAACCTGCGGGGAGAAACAGCAGCAGACCTACCAGCAGCAGACCGGCGGCAAACTTGCCAATTGCCTGACCAAACAGCTTTGCATCCATATCTGTACTCCTTTGTCATGATCCTGTCCCGGTCAGTCTGAGAAGATCTGCCCGGGCAGCTTCAGCTTCTCCTTGGGAGGGAAGCTTTTGTCGAACTCTTCCACATTAGCATCATCAACGTAATACCCCCGGGGTGTCTGGTAAACACCGGTGATGCCCTCCAGATATCCCGGTATCAGCTCCTTGCAGAGGAAGAAGGAGTCATCTGCGCCTTCCGGCAGGTCGTGATAGCGTATGCCGAATTTACGGGCATAGTCAAAGCCGCTCTTGCCGTAGAAGCCGATAGCCCCTTCAAACAGGACGGCGCCGTAGCCAAGTCCTGCTGCCTTCTCCAGAGAATAGTCCAGTATAGCCTTCCCGTAGCCCCTGCGCCAGAGCTCCGGCGTGATGCCTATGGGTCCCATGGTCAGGACCGGTACTGTCCGTCCGTCATCAGCATCGATGACTGTTTTCATGAACATATTCTGACCGATGAGCCTGCCATTCTGCTCCATTACCAGATCAAGCTCCCTGACGAAAGCCGGATCGTCACGCAGTACATGGATAACATAGTGTTCGCTGCACCCCGGACGGTATACATTCCAGAACGCCTCTCTGACAAGGTTTTCAACTTCTCTGTGATCGTCTTTTTCTTCCGGACGAATGATGTAGTCATTTGTATTCATTGTTTTTCCTCCTGATAATTGTTGACTGCATACCTTTTAAGCGGGAGGTTTGTTTTGATCGTCTGCAAACCTCCCGGTCAGCCGACGATCTCCGGTGTGTTGTACTTTTTCAAACAGTACTCTCCTTAATGATATGATCAAGCCGGCAGGCTTAACCATCCAATTTGTTTTTGAGCCAGTTATCGAGGAACTGCATCTGCTCCTCCGTGTGGAACCAGTGCTCACCGTTCTCCATAACGGTTATACTCGCTTGATGCGCCTGCGCAAAAGCAGTCATTGTATCAATGGATGTCAGATCATCCGCGCTCCCGTAGAGAATATCGGTGGGAACGTTCCAGTTCACAGGATGCTCTCTCACATAGGAAAGGTACTCCCATGACAGGTCTTCACCAAAATCTGTGTGAATAATTCCATTTTTCTGCAGCTCCGACTCTGTGATGCCAGCCCAGCCCATCATGTCGCTTATCAGCTTCTCCATATCCACGATGGGAGATATGAAAAAGGCGTGAGTGACATATCTTTCGATATCTGCGTTCATGGAGAAATATGCGCCGATGCTGTTGGCGATCAGTATGATCCTGTCATATTCTGCATTCACTTTTTTGACAGCAGTATGTATTTCCGCTCCTGCTTCCCACGGTGTAACTCCTGTATACTTAAGTCCTTTAACATCGCAGGACGGAAACAACAGATTGTAATGCTCCGCCTCAGCCGCGCTGCCGCCTTTGCCGTGGATGTATATAACAGCGTCCATTCTTTTCACTTCTTTTCCGCTCCACGCCGCTGAAAGAGGTGTGGAAGCCTTGGTGTGTGCTTACTTCTTTTTCTTTGAAGCAGGAAGCTCCTTGTACATTTCGTCCAGAAGTTCTCTCAGGAATTCCTTATTCTCAACGTCATCAACGAGCAGCATTTCCTTTGCTCCGTCATACGGCAGATCTCTGTTTGTGTCCGGCATCATAGCCATGGCTGACTTCGTAGGCTTCACAAGAAAGCGGTCATCGTAAATGCCGCCGACCACCTTGCCGCGATAATAGATGATGTATTCTCCCATCATCCCACGATAGGACACCTCGTTCAAATCTGACAGCTGCTCTAATATAAAATCCAAGTATTCTTTGCTTGATGCCATATAACAATTCCTCCAACATCTGTCTCAAACACTCAACACCCCTGACAGCTGAAAGACTCTTGCTGTCCATGAATCTTCCGGATCCCTGCTTGTCGCTGCTGAGTACAAGCCTATGGAAAAGCATACTCTTCATCTGCCGTTTCGGCTCACGGACACCCCGATGTTTGCTTTTTCTTGCAATGTTCGCTTTTTTGTGTGTCAATGTTCGCTTTTTCCGTGAACTCGCATGATCGGGCTTCAGAGGGTCAGGGCTGTCAAATGCCTCGATCCTTTTTCAGTATAAATCTGTACTTTCCTTTCCCAAGTCCGGACACAGGCTCCACAAATCCTTTTTCAGCAAGCTCCTTGAGAAGTGCCGTGCTTCTGGTGGGTTTCAGACCCAGGGTATCCTGGACATCAGATCTGCCGAAGATCTTCTGAAAGCCGTATTCATCCAGTAATCTGCAAATATGAGATGCGGTCTTGACTGTAAATGAATTTTCAATGTTCACTTTTTCTTCTTCAATGTTCGCTTTTTGGGTGTCAATGTTCGCTTTTTCCAGAGCTTTAAAGGTGCCGCTTATATGCAAAGTCCGGTTATGGAGGGGGTGGCTCTCATTCAACAGAAGGTTTCTTAAAAACAATTCCAGGAACTCCGTCGTTTCATGAATGCCGTTTTTCAGGTCATTATAGTTTGCCCGCACCAGAGAATTACGGAAATACCATGAATTCTCTGCGAAAATGTCGTTTGTTACGTCAAATCCGAGTGTGCGCAGGTATTTGATGAAAAACACTGCGGTGGTTCGGGTGTTGCCTTCACCGAATACATGGATCTGCCAGAGTCTGGATATAAACAATGCAAGGTGATGAATGATCTCATCCATTGAAAGACCATTATATGAAAACTTTTTCTCCTCTGAAAAGTCGTAGTCCAGAGTAGCCCTCAGCTCTGTGGCACTGCCGTAAAGCACGGTGGCACCATCAAGCACCCATTCCTTTTTTGTTATGTTATAATCCCGGATCCGTCCTGCGTGTGAGTAGATACCGGTGAACAGCTTTCGATGAATAGAGATGTATTCGTTGGGAGTGAAGCTAAACGCTTTTTCGGACAGGAGTGCGGCAATTCTGGCAGAAACCTTGTCCGCTTCCTCTGTGCGGTCATTGCCGATGGGGGGATTTGCCTCATAATAGCTCTGCAAAAGGGCGTTTGCTTCCTCAAAGGATATTTCGCCTTCAATATTACGGGCGGCGGTTTGTACTAAGTATTCTGAAGTCTTCAGTCCGTCAACTGCCTGCAAACCAATGGCTGTATGCCATGCATAGCCCTTGTCCCGCTTGTCAGGTTCTTTCTCCTTGATATAATCTTTAAAAGGGTCTTTATTCACTGGCTATCACCTCGATAAATCTGATATTTCAAACTGCGATCAGTAATACCTGTTATAGGCGAAGAGACTATCTCATAATGCATAATGCTTTTTTATGCAAAATGTGGTTTCCACAGCCTCATCCGCACTGCCTCCCTTGCCGTGGATGTATATAACCGCAAGCCATGTCCCCCGCCTCTTAGGCGGCGGGTTCCATGTTTCCGTTCAGTGGGGGATACAATCCCCCACTGAACGGAAGTGAGCCTACGGCTCACGCTTGCTTGTTGAAAGCAAGCTTTGAACAGCGTCCATTCTTTTCACTTCTTTTCCGCCGGGAGCCTTTTGCCTGTCCTAAAGTGCATCCTTTGGACAATTTCTAACACATTCCATGCATAGAATACATTCTGTTCCATTTTTTCGTTTTCGAGAATTATCTGTCACGTCTACATTCATAGGACATACTCGTTTGCATTTCCCGCATGAGATGCATTTGTCCTTGTCGCATTCTATCCTGAGAACCGAGAAGTAACTCATCGGCTTCAAAAATACAGTGATGGGACATATATATTTACAAAATGCCCGGTTATCCTTAAACGCAAATGCGAGTGCAATGCCCACAGCATAATAAGCGAGATTGCCGACAATAAATGCCCAGAACATGATCCCTTCGATATTGCCGACCTTAGCAAGGAACAATGAGGCAACAAATACCAGTGAAACAGTAAATGTAATGTATCTGATCCATCCGAGCTTCTTTCTTGGCTGTGACGGAGACTTGTAAGGAAGAAAATCCAGGACCATAGCTGTCCAGCAGGCATATCCACACCAGCCTCTGCCGAATAACAGCGGTCCGAAGATCTTTGCAACGGCATAATGAATGGTGGCAGCTTCAAAAACTCCGGTGAATAAGTAGTACCAGAATCCCTCGATCTGCATATTCTCATTGCGGATAAGCCCCAGATATATCAGCATATATAAGCCGACAAGCAACTGAACGATACGTCTTGCGTGCTTATATTTTTTTATAAACAGAAAAACCCCCAAAGATATCGAAAGCCCGATATAGCTGAAATTGAAGAGGTAAAAAATATTATCCTTTGTAAGCCATAATGTAATTGCAACAGCTTCAAAGATCATGAGCATAAAAAGCGGTGGCAAATATTTCTTCAAACTATCTCCTCCATTCGATTTTCCCTGACATCTGTCTCGCAGCCGCAACTCCCCGACATCTGACTTGGCAACGGGGCTCTCACACTTTTTTGAGACAAGCTGCCATAGATAAGTTACTACAGAGCGATTACCGTCTCCACGTGGCTCGATTGCTCCAGATTGATGTCAAAAGTCCGCCGAATTGAGCCGTTCGTTCGCGGGAATATATCAATGGCTTTTTTGAACTCAAAATAGCCATTTTTTCGACCGCGCTCGTTCTCGGAAACAGGTCGATGTGGTTATCTCTACTTATAATATGGAACCGGGCATACTTGCCGACCGCTTCAAGACATTGCTCTGACGGAACAAATCTGAAATCCCATCGCTTCAACTCTAATCATCATCGTGCCTTCCACCGCGTTTATATGGATTTACATGAACTGTCTTTCCATTCTGTTGACGATCATATCCCGACACATCATGTTCTCGTGGTGATGAGCGTTCATCAGGATAATCTCTTGACCCAGATGAATCACTGTAATCATCACTATCATCTGCTTGCCCACTGTAATCATCAAACAAATCTGAAGATGAAGAATCAGATTCGCCGCTTCCATAAGATCCGCCTCCACCTGATCCATTGCCGCTATTTGCAATTGCGTCAACTGCGACTGCTAATGCTGCTAATCCAGCAATCTTTAGTACACCGGATAATACTGGATGTCTTTCGCCGAATCCTATAACAGCATTAACCACTTGGAGAAGCTTATCTCCAAAGCTTTCATGTACCTCTGGTGATGCTGCCATAGTTTTACTTTGCAATTTGGTTTCCGAGTGATGCGCTGCATCCTCCCGTTGTGAAGGCTTCACGCGCTCTGTAGGCTCCGCTTCCTCTTTGGACGGATCTGTTAATTCGTCGCCTTTATTCTGACTGTCAATAACAGGACTGCACACCGGCTCACTAAGAT
>DGXE01000016.1 GCA_002395525.1 Ruminococcus sp. UBA4240 | reverse complement strand
CTTGAACACCTTGCCGCAGATGTATATGCCGTAGCAGGGAGGTGTGTTGTAAAGGCTGTCGTTGTCTGCCTGTACCTTCCAGTCCATCATAGTGGGAGTGCAGGAAAGAGCGGGGCCGTCAGCAATGAGATCCTCACGGACGATGATTATCTGAACGCCTGCAGGGCCTACATTCTTCTGCACGCCTGCGTAGATAACGCCGTACCTGCTCACATCAACAGGCTCGGACAGGAAGCAGGAGGAAAGGTCAGCCACAAGTATCTTGCCCTTGGTATCGGGGAGCTGCCAGAACTTTGTGCCGTATATGGTGTTGTTCTCGCAGATGTATACATAGTCCGCATCATCGGGTATATCAAGGTCGGAGCAGTCGGGGATGTAGGAGAAGGTCTTGTCGGCAGAGGATGCCACACGTACTACCTCGCCGTACTTCTCAGCCTCCTGTGCAGCCTTCTTTGCCCACTGACCGGTGATTATGTAGGCAGCCTTGCGGTTCTTCATCAGGTTCATGGGGACACCCGCAAAGATAAGGGATGCGCCCCCCTGTACAAAGATGACCTTGTAGTTGTCGGGGATGCTCATCAGCTCTCTCAGGTCTGCCTCAGCCTCCTTGATTATGGCATCATAGGCCTTGGAGCGGTGGGACATCTCCATTACGGACATACCCGTCCCCTTGTAGTCGAGCATCTCTTCTGCCGCTTCACGGAGAACTTCCTCAGGAAGTACAGCAGGACCTGCGGAAAAATTGTAGACTCTTGACATATATATTATCCTTTCATTGTGGATTTTTATACCTTGTTATGTTACTGTGCCTATATCTCGTTGGTCATTTCCTCAAGCACCTTCAGATCCGCTATGTACGCAGTCTCGGAGGAATCCTTCAAGGGTGCCTGCTTCTTGTATCGCTCTATGCCCATGGCGGCCTTGTTCACGGCACACAGGGTGCCTGCGCCTGCGACACAGCCCCCGGGACAGCCCATTCCCTCCAGCAGGTAGCCGTCGTACTTGTGAGCCTTTGCCATCTGCAAAAGCTTTCTGCACTCAGCCAGACCCTGGGCGGATGCGGTCTTTATCTCCCTGTCGGGAGCCATCTTCTCTATCTCACGGGTGACAGCCGCCGCAACTCCGCCACTTACGGCAAAGCCTCTGCCCGCACCTGTGCCCTTGTCAAGGGGTATGTCCTCCATGCCCGACAGGTCGTTCAGATCCACTTCCTTGGCATCGAATATACCCATAAGCTCCTCAAAGGTGAGGACGAAGTCCACATAGCTGCGTATGGTCTTGCGGCTTGCTTCCAGCTTCTTTGCAGAGCAGGGGCCGATAAAGCACACCATGCAGTCGGGATCATTGTTCTTCTCAAGGCGGGCGGTGAGCACCATAGGTGTCAGCGCCATGGATATGTTCTGCGCCAGCTCCGGGAACAGCCTCTTCGCCATGGACGACCAGGCGGGACAGCAGGAGGTGGCTAAGAAATCAAGCTTTCCGGGGACGTTTTCAAGGAAGTCCTTCGCCTCCTCTATGGCGCACAGATCTGCGCCCACAGCCACCTCAGCCACATCTGCAAAGCCCACGCTGCGCATGACGGAGGTGAGCTTCTCCGGTGTCACCTTGGGGCCGAACTGCCCGTAGAATGCGGGGGCTACTATGGCGACTACACGGCGCCCCGTCTTCATTGCGTGTATAAGCTGGAATATCTGACCCTTCTCGGCTATGGCGCCGAATGGGCAGTTTACCAGGCACATCCCGCAGGAAACGCATCTCTCATAGTCTATCTTAGCCCTGCCGTGCTCGTCGGAGCCGATGGCATCCATGCCGCAGGCACGGGCGCAGGGGCGCTCCACCTTCAGTATGGCACCGTAGGGGCACACATCCTTGCAGCGGCCGCACTTAATACACTTGTCCATATCTATGACAGACTTGCCGTGGCGTATCTCAATGGCTCCCTTGGGACAGACCTCCTTGCAGGGATTTTCCAGACAGCCCTGACATATGTCCGTCACATGGTAGTGGAATGTGGGACATGAGTTGCAGGCAAAGCTGATAACGTTTATCAGCGGGGGATCGTAGTATTTTTCCGCAATGGCGGATTCGTTTATTCCCCTTGAAACGGGGGCGTGCTCGCTGACATCACGAAGGGGAAGGCCTATGGCAAGGCGCAGGCGCTCCTCCACTATGGCTCTTTCAAGGAAGATGGACTCCCTGTGTATAGCCACATCTCCGGGGACTATCTTGTAGGAAAGATCCTCCATGCGGCTGTAATCCCCGCCCTCAAAGGCAAGGCGAGCCACCTCTGTAAAAACCTTGCGCCGCTGATCGGTGACGGACGAATATACACCACGCATGGCCTGCTCCTTTTTGTGACCCTGTTGAAGGTTTGCTGTATGTTACGGTGTTGTGAGCTTCACAGCCCTTTCCGCCATTTCCTTCGCCCTGTCCCCGAGACCTTTTCTGTCAAGGGCATCAAGGGCTGCCTTCATATTGACGGGACGGGCTTTCAGATTGTGGGCATCAGTTCCCAGGAGGTGGACATCTCCGTCCTCCACCATCTTGAAAAGCGCCCTCTTCTCGAAAAATCCCCCTTCAAGAAGGGATGTGGTATTTATCTGCTTGTAAACGGGCAGCTCCATGACCTGCTCAAAGCCCTTCTTTCCGTAAAGGCTTTTGAAGCGCTCCACATGGGCAAGCACCACTTTTACCTTGTTCTTGTCGATTATGGCTCTCAGATCGTTGAACCAGAAGCCCATAGGCTCAAATGGCATCTCCAGCAGGATAACATTGGTGCCCTCATAGCACAGAGGGGTAAGATCCTCAAAGCGAAGCGCCCTGTGCATGGCTACCTCAGCGCCTAAGCGCACCTCGGGGTAGTCCCCGCCCGCCATTGCCTGTTTCAGATGCGCAAAGGCAGCGGCACGGCGGCGCACAAAGTGGTCTATATCCTCCTTGGTGCGGTAGAAATGGGAGGTGAGCATCACCCTTCCCACACCCTGTGCCTTTTCACGCCTGAGCATCTCCAGGGACATTTCCACGCTCTCGCTGCCGTCGTCAAATTCCGGAAGTATGTGGCAGTGCAGATCTACATTCATTTGGTGCTGTCCTGATTGGTGCTGTTCTGCGCCGCCTGTGCAGCCCGTGCAGCCTCGGCATAGCCGTAGCCGTAGGAGCTGTATCCGTAGCGGCTGTACTTGCCGTACTTCCCGTATTTGCCGTACTTTCCGTATTTGCCGTACTTGCCGGGGCCCTGCGCCTCTACCTGACCTATGATGACGCCCAGCACATCCGCATTGGTAAGCTCGATATTGTGCATGGCGTCCGCCAAATCATCGGTGGTGGTGAAGTTGTACTTGGTAACAAGGACTATGCCGCCTATGCAGGGGGCAAGGCCTGCCACGTCGGACACCACGTTGATGGGGGGCGTATCTATGATGATGTAGTCGTATCTCTTTTCAAGCCCCTCCAGGAACATCTTCATGGTGGAGGAGGCAAGCAGCTCTGAGGGGTTGGGAGGGCACACGCCGGATGTGAGCACGTCAAGGTTGGGGGTAATGCCCCTGTGGACTGCATTCTCAAAGGTCTTCATGCGGCCGAGTATCTCCGAAAGCCCGTGCTCGTTGTCAAGACCGAAGCGCCTGTGCTGAACGGGCTTTCTCAGATCTGCGTCGATGAGGAGCACCTTCGCTTCCGTCATGGCAAGTGTTATGGCAAGGTTTGCGGCTGTGATGGATTTGCCCTCGGATGCGTTGGCAGAGGTAACAGCGGCTATCTTGTGCTCCTTTACGGAAAGGGAGAAGATAAGGTTCGTTCTCAGTGCCCTGTAGGATTCGGACACGGAGAAGGGTATCTTGTCGGAAAGGAGGGTGGACTGGTCGTCCTCAAGGACAGCGCCCCTCTTCTTTCTCTTGACGCCTGATGCGGTCATGATCTCGGGGATATCCCCAAGGAAGGGCACATTGTAGGAGGATATGTCCTCCTCGGACTTGATGGACTTGTCCAGCAGGAATATAAGGGTGTATATGCCCGCAGCCAGCACGAATCCGACAAGAGCGGCGATGAGGGCATTCTTTGGAACATTGGGATAGGAAGGACCGCCGGGTATCTCTGCATTGCCTATGACCTCAACGGAGCCTGCCCCGACTATGCGGATAAGGTACTCAGGGGCTATCTCCGCATATATGTCGCAGATGGCAGCGGAAACGTACCTGTCCTTGGTGGTGGCGGATATTATCATGACCTCGGAGTTGTTCTCCGCAGCCATGGAAAGGCTTGATTTAAGGGCAGAGGTGGAAACTGTACCGTTTGACACGGGGAAGCAGTTTGCCACCTGCTGTTCGGTCACCTTGCCGTCGGTGAGCAGCCTCTGGCCTACCTCCTTGACAACGGTGTTGTTTCGCAGTATTACAACGTATGTGCCCACCAGTGACTTGGATGCGGATATATCAGCCGCCGCAATGGATTCCTTGTCCTGGGCGCTGTTGTTCTTTACGTACATATAAGTGCTGGCGGTGTATTTCTCCGGCAGAAGGAGCTTTGATACGCCAAAGCCTGCCGCACCGAAGACCAGTGTCACGATAAGTATGACATTGAGCTTTTTCAGCAGATACATGGCAAGGGACATGAGATCTATTTCCATTTCCCCCGATCTCTGATCAGCCCTTGCACCGTTTTGATAATTTGCCAATCCCATCACCCTTTACAGATCCCGGTATATCTATGCGGATACTCCCCGCATTATGTCATTATTCAACCTATATACTAACATACTTTGTAAAAAAAATCAATAGAGTGTTTTGCTTTTTGTGCTTTTATCCAAATAGAGCCGCAACAAACAGGGTTTTATAGGTATTCTTTTGTACTGTACGGCAAAAAGCAAACCGCCGCAGTGCAGCGCACCGCAGCGGGTCGGACAAAGCAGTAAGGCAGCTTGCCTTGCAGGTGTCATTCCTGCGGCAGCAGGTATTTGAGGGAGTATTCGTCGTACATGGCGACAAACTCCTCGTTGTCCTCGGATTTAACGTCGTGCAGGTACTGGTGGCGGACAATGTCCACATCCTCTATCTGTATGATGTTTACAGCGATGTTGGAGCAGTGGTCGGACACACGCTCGATGTTGGTGAGCATATCCGTGAACACAAAGCCCTGTTCAATGGTGCAGACCTTGTTCTGCAGGCGGGCGATGTGCCTGTCCTTCATCTCTGCGCAGAGGTGGTCGATTACCTCCTCAACAGGCTCTATCTTCTTGGCAAGGGCAACATCCTGCTCCGAAAAAGCCTTCACCGTAAGGTCAAGTATGTCCTCAAGCGCCCTGAACAGCACATCCAGCTCCCTCTTCGCCCCGGAGGAGAATTCAAGCTCCTTGTCGTTTATCTCCTTTGCGGAGTCCATAATGTTCACCGCATGGTCGGAAATGCGCTCAAAGTCCCCTATGGCATGGAGCAGCAGGGACACCCGCCTGTTGTCGGCGGCTGTAAGGCTGCGCCCGGACAGCTTTACAAGGTATGTGCCGATAAGATCCTCGTATCTGTCTACCGTCTCCTCCTCCATGACGATCATCTCCGCCTTGTCCTCATCATAGGAGCGGAAGAGATCCAGAGAAAGGGATATGGTGTTCTTGGATATGGATGCCATGCGGTTTGTGACGTTGCGGCACTGCTCTATGGCAACACCGGGAGTGCTGAGAAAACGCTCATCGAGCACCACAAGGCTCTCCGGAGAATGGGAATCGCTGGTGTCCTTGACTATCACATAGGCAAGCTTTTCAATGACACCGCACAGAGGCAGCATCATTATTGTATTTATGATATTGAAGGCAGTGTGTATCAGGGATATGGTAAAGCCTGTCACCAGAGTGTCCCCGAAGGCAAAGTCGAATATCATATCCGACACGCAGTATACTATGAGCAGCACAACTGCGCCGATGGAGTTTATCATCAGGTGGGACACCGCCACACGCTTTGCATTCTTGTTTGTACCGATGGATGAAAGCATGGCAGTGATACAGGTGCCTATGTTCTGACCCAGTATAATGGGCAGCGCCATGTTGAAGGAGAAGGACTTGGTGGAATTGGCAAGCGCCTGCAGCATACCGATGGATGCCGCCGAGGACTGAACGATGGCAGTTACCAGTGCGCCTACGATTATGCCCATTACAGGATTTGTAAACACCGTGAGTATGTGGGCAAATTCAGGGGAATCCTGCAGGGGGGACACGGCATCCTGCATGGTGCTCATGCCCATCATAAGCAGGGCAAAGCCCACGGCGATGCCGCCTATGTCCTTCTTGCGGTCGTGCTTGGAGGTCATGCGCATGATGACGCCTATAAGTGCTATGACCGGGGCAAAGGTGGTGGGCTTTAAAAGCTGTATCCAGCCCTCCCCCTCAAGACCTGCAAGGGAAAGTATCCATGTAGTGATGGTCGTACCTATGTGGGAGCCCATGATAACGGGTATGGCCTGGGACAGGCGCATGAGCCCGGAATTGGCAAAGCCTACCAGCATAACTGTTGTAGCCGATGAGGACTGCACCACCGCAGTCACAACGATGCCAAGGACAACAGCCTTGAAACGGCTTGATGTAAGCTTTTCAAAAATCTGCTCCAGCTTGCCGCCTGCCAGCTTCTCCAGCTTCTCACTCATAAGGCTCATGCCGTAGAGGAACATGGCAAGGCCGCCTAAAAGTGCCACTGCATTGAAAATGGACATACAGTACATCCCTTCCTTAAACGCTCCGCCCTGTGCGGATCCTTTCAAAAAACGTCTACCTATACTCATACACAGTGAGTATAACATACAATTATTTACTACAAATCAGCGTTTTTTGAATAATAAGTAAATTAAAAGCAGCAGCCCCGTGGAGCTGCTGCTGTGTGCTTATTGCGTTGCGGCTAAGCCGTGTGATTGAGTCCGTACTTGATGATGATGCCTCTGTAGTCCTTGTATGCATAGTTAAGGTCTACATATTCCTCTATGCCGGCTATCTTGCCTGTTTCGGAGTACTGCCACATACCGTAGTAGTAGCCGTAGCTCTCAGCCAGCTTTTCCTTGTCGCCCCAGCAGGCCACCCATACATCGTAGTCAGTAAGCTCGTCCATGTATACGCAGCTGTCAAAGAAGCGGGAATAGCTGTATATCATAGCGTAGTACCCCGCCTTTTCAAAGGCATTCATGAATGTCTTGACTATGTCCGTCACGGTCTCCCTGTCCATGGACTTGTAGAATTCCTCCTCAATGTCAAGGACTATGGGGTATGTGGGATCGTAGCCCTTTATGGCATTCAGGAAGTACTTGGCCTCCTGCTTTGCCTGAGCCGTTGTCCGTGCATAGGTGTAGTGATAGAAGCCGTAGGGTATCCCTACGCTCTCTGCGCCGCTTACGTTGGCATCAAGCTTGGGGTCGGTATCCTCAGAGCCGTAGGAGGCGCGTATCATGACGAAGTCCGCCTTGCCCGAGGCCTTGACCTTTTTCCAGTTGATATCTCCGTTCCACTTGGATACGTCTATGCCCTTGAGAACGCTGCTGTACACGGTGATGAATATGCTGTCGGAAAGGCCGTTGTCCGTGGAAAGGGTGATGGTGGCATTGCCGGGGGAAACGCCCGTCACCTTGCCGCCTCTTGTTACGGTACATACCGAGGGGTCGCTGGATGTGATGGTGTAGGTATATGTGGCTCCTGCGGGGTAGATACGGGCATCGAGCACCTTGCTCTCCCCTACGGAAAGGCTCTCGGACTCATCCGCAAAGCGGACACGGCTGGGAACCATCTGCCCTCTGGAATTGTATATGACCTCCGCCTCACGGTCAGCCTGCTCGTTCTCCTTGGTCTCCTGCTCAATGTCTATGACATTTACCGCAAGCTTTACGTATACGCCGCTGCCTGCGGTGCACACGATGCGTGTGGAGCCCTCCGACACAGCCGTTACAAGGCCGTCAGAGGTGACTGTTGCAACGGTTTTCAGCACGGAGCGGTAGCTTACCGTGTCCGTGACCCCAACAGGCTTTAGGTCATAGGTTATCTGGTATGTCTCGCCCTTGTTGAGGGTGATGATGTTGTGACGAAGCTCAATGTCCGCAGCACCCTTGCCGCTGGCGGGTGAGGAGGAGCCTGCGACGCTTATGGTGGCAGTATCCCTCACTCCCGAGGATGTCACCGCATTTATAGTGACAACACCCGGCGCCATGGCGGTGACATTGCCGCTGTCATCCACCTCCGCCACGGATATGTCCGATGAGGTGAATGCCACCGTGTCATCTGAATCCGCAGGGGTCAGGGCGTAGCTCAGGGTGTAGGTCTCCCCCACGTTCATCTGTGCGGGAAAGCCGGATATGCTTATGCCCTCGGCAGGTGTCCCCCCGTCAGAGGGCGTTGTGTCATCATCGGAGCCTGTCTGCGCCCCTGCTGACAGCGCCGCCTGTGAAAGAGGGCGTTCCTCCTTGCTGGATGCCGCCTGCTGCGCATATGATGCGTAGGCAAGGGCGGGATTGGTCTGTGCCGAAGCCTGCCCGACCAGCGGTGACACTGACAGGGAAAGGGCTAACAGTGCCGCAGCGCACAGCCGTCCTATTCTGTTGGTGTGTTTCATTGTTGACCTCTCTTTTTATCTGTATGTGAACCGTTTTGTTATCTATGTCACGTGTGTAGATAAGATATATTTTACAATATATCCCTGTTTATGTCAACAATTATTCTGTTTTGTAACCTTTTTGTCACCATTTAAAGTAAAGAGAACCCCGCAGTGTCTGTACAGGATAACAGCCGCTGCGGGGGATAACCATTTACTTTATGATGTCCTTGCCGCCCATGTACTTTCTGAGGGGCTCGGGGATACGGATGCTGCCGTCCTCGTTGAGGTTGTTCTCAAGCAGGGCGATGAGCATTCTCGGAGGTGCGGCAACGGTGTTGTTGAGGGTGTGGGCGAAGTACTTGCCCTTCTCACCCTTTACACGTATGCCAAGGCGCCTTGCCTGTGCATCTCCCAGGTTGGAGCAGGAGCCTACCTCAAAGTATTTCTTCTGTCTGGGGCTCCATGCCTCCACGTCGATGGACTTCACCTTCAGATCCGCAAGATCCCCGGAGCAGCACTCTATGGTCCTTACAGGCACATCCATGGAGCGGAACAGCTCCACAGTGTAGCTCCACATCTTGTTGAACCAGTCCATGCTCTCCTCAGGACGGGAAATGACTATCATCTCCTGCTTCTCAAACTGGTGGATGCGGTACACGCCACGCTCCTCAAGGCCGTGGGCGCCCTTTTCCTTCCTGAAGCAGGGGGAATAGCTGGTAAGGGTCTGGGGCAGACTGCTCTCTTCAAGCATAGTGTCGATGAACTTGCCTATCATGGAATGCTCGGATGTGCCGATGAGGTAGAGATCCTCCCCCTCTATCTTGTACATCATGGCATCCATCTCCGCAAAGCTCATGACCCCTGTCACCACCCCGGAGCGTATCATGAAGGGAGGTATGCAGTAGGTAAAGCCCTTGTCTATCATGAAGTCCCTTGCGTATGCGGTGACTGCGGAATGGAGCCTTGCAATGTCCCCCATAAGATAGTAGAAGCCGTTGCCTGCCACCTTGCGGGCGCTGTCAAGGTCTATGCCGTTAAGCCTTTCCATGATGTCGGTGTGATAGGGCACCTCAAAATCCGGGACGAAGGGTTCGCCGAAGCGCTCTAACTCCACATTCTCCGAATCATCCTTCCCCACGGGCACAGAGGGGTCGATGATGTTGGGGATGGTCATCATTATCTTCTTTACCTTCTCGGCAAGCTCTGCCTCCTGCTCCTCCAGGGCGGCAAGCCTGTCGGAAAATTCCTTTACCTGTGCCTTTGCAGCCTCGGCCTCCTCGAACTTCTTCTGCCCCATGAGAGCGCCTATCTGCTTTGAGATGCGGTTGCGGTCGGCTCTCAGGGCATCTGCCTCCTGCTGAGCCTTCCTCGAACGGATGTCAAGCTCTATTACCTCATCCACCAGAGGGAGCTTTTCATCCTGAAACTTCTTCTTTATATTCTCCTTTACCGCATCGGGATTTTCTCTCAAAAACTTGATATCGATCATGATTATCACCTTTCATCAGAATAGTACCAGCACATTTGCCGTATAAACCATATTATTATATCACATATGCGGGAAAAATCAAGCCTTATTTTATGAATAGCAGGAGATCATACAGGAAAGCCTGTTTTCGGGGGCAAAGACAGCCCTAAAATTTTTCTCATTTTTTCTTGACAAGGGAAAAAACATATGCTATAATGACACATAGACACTTTAACGCTTGTATGCTTTAATGTGATAAAGTAAACCGTAGAAAAGAAGGTGCACTCCATGATGAACATGGAATTTATAAGAAAGCTGCCCATCCCCCAGGAGATAAAGAAGGAATTCCCCATCTCCGAGGAAGTTCGCTTAATGAAGGCTGAAAAGGACAAGGAAATTGCGGACATATTCACAGGCAAGTCCGACAAGTTCCTGCTGGTCATAGGTCCCTGCTCCGCCGACAGGGAGGATGCGGTCATGGACTACATCACCCGCCTTGCCCGTGTGCAGGAGAAGGTAAAGGACAAGATATTCATCATCCCCCGCATCTACACCAACAAGCCCCGCACCACAGGCCAGGGCTACAAGGGCATGATACACCAGCCCGACCCCACCAAGGCGGAGGATATGCTTGAAGGCATAATCGCCATAAGAAAGCTGCACACCCGTGCCATAACCGAGACAGGGCTGGTATGCGCCGATGAGATGCTCTATCCCGAGAACCACCGCTACCTTTCCGACCTGCTCTCCTATGTGGCTATCGGTGCCCGCTCCGTGGAGGATCAGCAGCACAGGCTCACAGCCTCCGGGCTGTCCATCCCCGTGGGCATGAAGAACCCCACAGGGGGCGACTACTCCGTTATGCTCAATTCCATCATTGCGGCACAGTCACAGCACACCTTCCTTTACAGAGGGTGGGAGGTGCGCTCTCAGGGCAACCCCCTTGCCCACGCCATACTCAGAGGATATGTAGACAAGAGGGGGGTATCTCACCCCAACTACCACTACGAGGATCTGGAGCTTCTCTTCAATATGTATTCCGAGAAGGGGCTTGAGAACATGGCTGTCATCGTGGACACCAACCACTGCAACTCCGGCAAGAAGTACTTGGAGCAGATACGCATCTGCAACGAAGTGCTCCATTCCTGCCGCCACTCCGAGGACATCAGGGGCTTTGTCAAGGGCTTCATGATCGAATCCTACATTGAGGACGGCGCACAGAAGGTAGGCGGCGGTGTCTACGGCAAGTCCATTACCGACCCTTGTCTTGGCTGGGAAAAGTCCGAGCAGCTCATCTACCAGATAGCCGATCAGCTGTAAGCACATCCAGAGCCCCTCCGGTGACATATGCCTTCGGAGGGGCTTTGATATCCCCTCTTTACCGCCACCGTGTTCATTATATATTTACAATATATTCCGATATTGTTAAACACCATTGCCGGTTATTGTGGTATAATACCGTATGTTGTCGGGGTGTGGCGCAGATTGGTAGCGCGCTACCTTGGGGTGGTAGAGGCCGTGGGTTCAAGTCCCGTCACTCCGACCAGTACCGTGGAGCATTGCTCCACGGTCTTTTTTATGTCCCGACCATACATCGCCCTAAAATACCTGTGCATATGTACACACAAGCAGAACACGGTATTTGAATGAGTAAAAAAACTATGAACAAATCCAATTAGAAACGATCTTATCAAGAAAAGAAGGGTCAAGAAGGCATTTGAATTGCTTATCAGTCATACTGCCTTTAAATGAACTCTCACTTTTGAGGATA
>DGXE01000006.1 GCA_002395525.1 Ruminococcus sp. UBA4240 | reverse complement strand
CGGTGATGCCAAGGATGCACTCCTCGGTGAGTGTGCTGATGGCGCACTTCAGCCATATCAGGCTCTCGAACAGCGACACGGTGATGATGGGCTCCATCACGTTGAGCTGCAACTGGCCTGCCTCGGCAGCAAAGCTGACGGTGGTGTCGTTGCCGATGACCTTGAAGCACACCTGGTTGACCACCTCGGGAATAACGGGGTTCACCTTGCCGGGCATGATGGAGGAGCCGGGCTCGTTCTCGGGAATGGTTATCTCCCCTAAGCCGTCCCTGGGGCCTGATGCCAGCCATCTTACATCGTTTGCTATCTTCATCATATCTGCCGCAAGGGCTTTCAGAGCGCCGTGGGCAAATACTATCTCATCCTTGGAGGTGAGGGCGTGGAACTTGTTGGGGGCAGTCCTGAAATCCTTCCCCGTAAGCTGTGATACGCACTCTGCCACCTTTACATCAAAGCCCTTGGGGGTGTTGAGGCCTGTGCCTACCGCAGTGCCGCCCAGCGCCAGCTCCTTCAGCTCGGGAAGGGCTATTTCAAGGAGCTTTTTGTCCTTTTCAAGGGAGGATCTCCAGCCGCTTATCTCCTGTGAGAAGGAAATGGGTGTGGCATCCTGCAAATGTGTGCGCCCGGACTTCACTATGCCCTGATGCTCCTCCTCGAGGCGCCTGAATGTAGCTATCAGCTCATCCACAGCGGGGATCACCCTGTCCTCTATTGCCATAACAGCGGATATGTGCATGGCAGTGGGGAAGGTGTCGTTGGAGGACTGGCTCATGTTGATGTCATCATTGGGGTGCAGCAGCTTCTTCCCTGCTATCTCGTTGCCCCTGTTGGCGATGACCTCATTGGTGTTCATGTTGGACTGGGTGCCGCTTCCTGTCTGCCATACCACAAGGGGGAAATGGTCGTTCAGGGAGCCGCTTATGACCTCGTCAGCCGCCTGTGAGATAGCCGCCAGCTTCTCATCGGTCATCTTTTCGGGGCGAAGCTCATGGTTTGCCATGGCAGCCGCCTTTTTAAGGTAGCCGAAGGCCTTTGTTATCTCTCTGGGCATGGTCTCTATCCCCACGCCTATGAGGAAGTTTTCGTGGCTGCGCTCTGTCTGGGCAGCCCAGTACTTGTCTGCGGGGACCTTCATCTCCCCCATGGAGTCGTGCTCTATACGGTATTCCATCATGTGCCTCCCTTAGAACTGGATCTGTGCGATAACGTCCTTGAGGCACTGTGCGCTGTGACGGAGCTTTTCGATCTCGCTGTCGGTCAGGGGCACGTTCATCTTTGCCTCTAAGCCGTCACGTCCCAGAATGGACAGTACGGAAAGGCATACATCGTCGATGCCGTATTCGCCGTTCATCATGGAGGATACTGTAAGAGTGGTATCCACGCCTGTGAACAGGCACTTTATTATATGGCATACGGAAATTGCGATCGCATAGAAGGTAGCACCCTTGTTGGCAATTATCTTTGCACCGGACTTTCTCATGTACTCCTCAAGCCCTGCATAGTCAAGCTCAACACGTCTTTCAGCGGGGAGAGACGCATTGTAGTGCTCGATGGGGATGTTGGAGATGTTTGCCAGTGACCAGGGCACGAAGGAAGAATCCCCGTGCTCGCCGAATACGTATGCGTGAACGTTCTGCTGGCTTATGCCGAACTTCTCCGCAATGCCTGTGCGCAGCCTTGCGGTGTCAAGGGTGGTGCCGGAGCCGATGATGTGGTTGGCGGGCAGCCCTGAATACTTGTAGAACTGGTAGGTCAGTATGTCGATGGGATTGGAGATGATAATGTAGATAGCATTGGGAGCGTGCTTTGTAATCTGGGGCATGATCTCCTTGGTGATATTTACATTTACCTGAGCAAGCTCAAGTCTGGACTGGCCTGCCTTTCTTGCGATGCCGGATGTGAGTATTACCACATCAGAACCCTCGGCATCCTCGTAGGAGCCTGCATAGATCTGGCAGGGGGCGCAATAGGGTACGCCCTGGTAGATGTCCATAGCCTCGCCTATGGCCTTAGGCTCGTTGATGTCGATAAGGACTATCTCGGAGGCGATGTTGTTGACCACCATAGTGTAGGCAATGGTGGAGCCGACGCTTCCTGCGCCGATAATGGTGACTTTGTTGCTCATAAAGCTTTCCCACTTTCTTTATGTATTTGCAGCTGCATGGAGTTTGACCGCTCACCATGCGCTGCTGCACGGTTTACGTTTTCACGGTGTGTGCTCCTTGTGTGTGCTCATTCTATAGGTACACACAGTTACAAGCAATAACATTCTACCATATCCCGAAGAAAAAATCAAGGATTTCAAACATTAATCCGTATTTTGAAAATCTTTATTCACAAAATCCGTCCAAACGCTGATATATCCGCATTGATCACGGCTTCTCGCCGGCAGGGGCAGCAGGAAAGACGCTCCTGTTCACCCTATAATCCGCAAAAAATGGAGGCGGGGACAAAAATCGGCAAATGTAAATTTTTTGTGAACCGCCATTTCCGGGGCAAACTATATGCACAAAGGAGTTAGCATAAACTAACTTTTGCAAGCCGATAGAACTGCCCGCTGACGGTTGACAATTGACCTGCTGCTGCGGACACCCTCCGATCTTCCCGCTGCCATCCGCTCTGCACTGTGCAGCGGGATTTTTTTCCTGCGGTGATTGACAAAGGGGAGAGGATAGTTTATAATGAATAGGCGCAGTTATGTACGGCGCATAGAGCGGCGGGATGCCCGCCGCCATACAGCAGACCGACAAAGGATGTGAGTATATGGAAAGCAGTCAGGGCGGAGCGGTACCCCGAAGTATAAGGATAGTCCTTCTGCCCTGTGCAGACCGGGATATCCTCTGAGGTAGCGCCCCGTTAACACCGGAAAAACTAAATGTTACGGGGGTATTATGGATAAGAATGAAATGATAGGGCTTTTGCAGGAGAGAAAATTTGCTGCCCTTAAAAATGATATGCAGGAAATGATGCCTGCCGATGCCGCACAGCTTTTAAAGGAGCTTTCCGAGGAGGAGGAGCTGGGGGAGAAGGAGCTGACCTTCATCTTCCGCATTTTGCCCAAGGATATGGCGGCGGATGTGTTCGCCTATATGGACACGGATCTGCAGATGCTGCTGATAAACGCATTCACCGACCGTGAGCTGCGTGATGTGCTGGATGAGCTCTTCCTTGATGATACGGTGGACCTTATCGAGGATATGCCCGCAAACGTGGTGGCAAGGATACTCAAGGCCTCCGATCCCCAAGTAAGGCGGCAGATAAACGAGATGCTCCGCTACCCCGAGGATTCGGCAGGCACTGTGATGACCACGGAGTTTGTCTACTTCCATCCGGGGGATACGGTGGAGGAGGCACTCGACCGCATACGTTCCGTGGGTCTGGTAAAGGAGACGGTCTACACCTGCTATGTGACGGAGAGCCGCAAGCTCATGGGCACTGTGTCCCTGCTGGATCTTGTGGTGGCTGACAAAAATGAGCCCATAGATGAGATAATGGAGACCACAGTCATCAGCGTATGTGTCACCGATGACCGTGAACAGGCGGCAAATCTGCTGAAAAAGCACGACCTTGCGGCAATACCCGTTGTGGACGGGGACAGGCGCATGGTGGGCATCATCACCTTCGACGACGTGATGGACGTTATCGCCGAGGAAAATGCGGAAGACATGGCGATGATGATGGCTGTTGTCCCCAATGAGGAGAGCTATTTCAAGACAAGCGTGTTCAAGCACGCCCGCAACCGCATAGTGTGGCTGCTGATACTCATGCTTTCCGCCACTCTTACAGGGGCTATAACCAACCACTTCTCCGAGATAATAACCACCATACCTCTGCTGGTATCCTTCCTTGCCATGCTTTCCGGAACGGGAGGAAACTGCGGCTCCCAGTCCTCAACAATGATAATACAGGGCATGGCGGCAGAGGAGATACGCCTGCGGGACTTCGGCAGGGTCATAGTCAAGGAGCTGTGCATAGCGGTGATATGCGCTGTCATACTTGCCTCCGTGAATTTCGTGCGGGTGGTGCTGTTCTATCACGATGTGAAGATAGCCGCAGTGGTCTCCCTTACCCTTGTGGGCACGGTCATACTGGCAAAGCTTTTAGGCTGTATGCTCCCCATGATCGCAAAGAAGCTGAAGATAGACCCTGCCATAATGTCTGCGCCCCTGCTGTCCACTCTGGTGGACTCCTGCTCCACTCTTCTGTACTTTACCATAGCAACGCAGATGCTCCTGTGACGGTATACACATGAAAATACTTGAAGCCATATTTACATATTTCAGAAAGCTGGACAAGCTGCTGTTCCTTGCCTGTGCCGCCCTCTCGGTGTTCAGCGTGGTGCTGCTGTGGGCGATAGTGGCGGACAATGCCGCCACTGTGGAGGTGGGCTCCTCCCTGTACCGCAATCAGGCGGCGGCGGTGGTCATATCCTGGGCGCTGACCCTTGTCCTGTGCGCAGTGGACTATCACCACACATTGAAGCTGTGGGTGCTGTATGTGCCTGTTGCCATAGTGCTCTCCCTGCTGGTGTTCACCTCCCTGGGGATAGAGGTGGCAGACGACAAGGCGTGGATAGACCTGGGCTTTATCACCATACAGCCCTCCGAGCTTCTGAAGGTCGCATTCATCACCACCTTTGCCCTCCATCTTTCAAAGGTGGGGGACAGGATAAACAGCATCTTCAACGTGCTGCTGCTGCTGCTCCATGCGGCTGTGCCCCTGGGCATAGTGGTGCTGCAGGGGGATGACGGCACGGCTACGGTGTTTCTTGTCATCGTGGTGGTGATGCTGTTCTCTGCTGGGATATCCTGGCTCTATATCCTCCCTTGTGTACTGCTTCTGCCCGCAGGGCTGTACTTTGTATGGACATATGTGATGAAGGATTTCCAGAAGATGCGCTTTCTGGTGCTCTTCGACGAGGAGCTTGACCCACTGGGTGTGGGCTATCACCAGCGCATAGCCAAGACTGCCCTGGGCTCCGGACAGGTCTTCGGAAAGGGGCTCACCGGAGGGGATTACGTACAGGTGCCGGAGGCGGCAAATGACTTCATATTCACCTTTATCGGGCAGGCCTTCGGCTTTGTGGGCTGTGTTGCGGTAATGGCGGTGCTAACCTTTATATGTGTCAAGGTAATGGGCAATTCCCGCATATCAAGGGATCCTCTCGGGCGGTATCTCTGCATGGGAGTGTATGCCATGATATGCACCCATATCATCCTGAACCTTGGCATGGTCATGGGCGTGCTCCCGGTCATCGGCGTTCCCCTGCCCTTCCTGAGCCAGGGCGGCACCTCGGTGCTTTCGGTGTACATCGGCATAGGCCTTGTGATGAGTGTCTACTCCCATTCCGAAACAAAATACCGTATGTTCTACGATGAAGAATAGCACAAAAACAAAACTGACCGTACAGCTCATCAACTGTACGGTCGTTCTTTTCATCCGTTGCCCTCGCCGGAGCCCTGATCCCCGCCGGAGGAGCTGTCGCCCCCCTGTGAGGGGGTGTCCCCGCCCGAAGGTGCGGGTTCCTCAGGTGTGCCGCCGGAGGTAGGCACCGTGACGGTGGGTACGGTACCTGTATATCCGCCTGTATAGCCTGTGGCGGAGGTGCTCTCGGTCACTCTGCTCCTTATGGTAGCTCGTGTGGAGGCTTTTGTGGTGGTCTCCGTGAAGGGAGCAGTGGTCTCGAAGATGATCTCCGCTGTAGTGGTCTCAGTAGTTTCCTCGGTGGTTTCCTCCGTGGTGGTCTGTGTCCTGGTCTTTTTCGTGGCTGTGGTCTCCGTCGGTTCGGCTGTGGTAGTCTCGGCTGTGGCAGGCACGGTGGTAATGACCGTGGGAACAGTCACAGTGGCAGGGGCTTGTGTATATACAGTGGTGGGAACGGTGGTGACCACCGGTGCAGGTGCCCATGTGACAGGCGCTGTGGTGGTCGTGGTGGTTTCCTCCTCCGTTGTTTCCTCGGTGGTCTCGGTGGTGGTGACGGTGGTCTTTGCGGTGGTCACAAAGGTTGTAGTGGTTTCTGCGGTGGTGTAGGCGGAGAGTGAATATCTGCTGCCGTCAAAATCGCACTGGCCGCTGATGTCTATGCCCCGTGCCACCAGCTCCCTTGCAATGGTGTCCTCCGTCAGGAACACGCTGTTCCCCCGCTTTGCGGCAAAGAACATATCTATAAGGGCGCAGTCGGGGATGTCCTCTGTCTCTATGGGGTGAACGGCTTCGTTGCTGTCATCGGTGTCATATACCGTCCATGTGTCATCGGTCTCTATCCTGATGTGGCTGCCGCTGTCTACCTGAATGTTTTCGTCAACTTCCGTGCCGTCAGGGAAAATGCGGTGTACAAGGACGGAGCCCGAATATACATATACATCGGTGCAGGGCATACCTTCGTCCCTTTCCGCCACAGCGGAGAAAAGTGCGTTTGTGGCGGAGATCACCGCATTGGGCGTGACGGACTCACAGATTCCTTCCGTATCCTCGGGTATGGCTGCCTCCGTGTCCAGCACTCCCGAAAGGAGCCTTACCCGTGTCCTTTCACCGATGTTCACCAGCTGTACAGAGCTGTTCTCCCCAAGGCGCATATGCTTGCCGTCATCAACAGAAAAGCGGGCATAGCCGCCTGCTCCCGTATCAATGGTATACCCTGCGGACAGGGTCATGTTGGGGATCACGTCATAGGGTGCGCCTGCGGCGTTGTTCACGCTTATAGGGTTGGAAAAATCGAATATTTTAAGGCTGCCGGTGCCGGTGTCCTTTTTGAGGGTCATGGAGAGGATAAGTCCCCCCACGATAAGGACACAGCCCGCTACAGCAGCGATCACAGTGATCGTGCTTTTTTTCACGCTTTACACTCCTCGGATTGTTGCATTTTCAATAAGGATATGGTAAAATTATATCATCATTGGCAGATTATGTCAAGAGTAAAAAACATGGATCAGGGGAGTATGAGCATGAAAGACAACACATATTTATATGAGTACGACAATGAGATACGCCGCAGGTACGGCGTGTTCTGCGGTATGGATGAGGCAGGGCGAGGCCCCCTTGCGGGAGATGTGTACGCTGCGGCGGTCATAGTGCCCGAGGGGGTGGTCATAGCAGGTGTGGATGACAGCAAGAAGCTGTCCGAAAAGCGAAGGGAAGCCCTTTTTGACGAGATAATCGCCGGTACGCAGTGGTGCATCGCCACAGCCTCGGTGGAGGAGATAGAGGAGCTCAATATCCTGAATGCCGCCATGCTCGCCATGAAGAGAGCCTGTGACGGCCTTTCGGAAAAGTACGGGGAAGCTCCTGCCTTTGCCCTTGCAGACGGTAACAGGCGCCCGCCCCTTGACATCCCCTGTGAGCCTGTGGTAAAGGGGGACGGAACAAGTGCCTCCATTGCCATGGCGTCGGTGCTCGCAAAGGTGGCAAGGGACAGGTATATGCTTGAAGTTGCAGAAAAATATCCCCTGTGGCAGTTTGAAAAGCACAAGGGCTACGGCACGAAGCTCCACTATGAAATGATAGACAAATACGGCCTTTCTCCCGTGCACCGCCCCTCATTCCTGAAAAAATACTTTGAACGTCAGGGCTGATAGGCTATGACTTTGAAAAAATGCTCTTGACTTTTGCACTGTGTTGTGATAATATAGTTAGCGGAGAATGCCCTTGCACTGAAAGGGCACTGTTCAATACATTTTAAAGGAGTTTTTACGATGGATTACTTAGAGATCGAAAAGGTAGTCGGCAGAGAAATACTTGACTCAAGAGGAAACCCCACCGTAGAGGCTGAGGTAACTCTTGCAGACGGCACCGTTGCAAGGGGCACAGCTCCTTCGGGCGCATCAACAGGCGAGTTCGAGGCTCTCGAGCTCAGGGACGGCGACAAGTCAAGATACCTTGGCAAGGGCGTTTCAAAGGCTGTTGACAATATCAATAACTGCATCGCAAAGGTGCTCGAGGGCATGGATGCATCCGATACATATGCTGTTGATGCAGCTATGATCAAGGCTGACGGCACAAAGGACAAGTCCAACCTGGGCGCAAATGCTATCCTTGCTGTTTCTATCGCTTGTGCAAGAGCAGCAGCTACCTCCCTTGACATCCCCCTGTACAGATTCTTGGGCGGCGTTTCCGGCACAAAGCTTCCCGTTCCTATGATGAACATACTCAACGGCGGTGCTCATGCTGACAGCGCAGTTGATACTCAGGAATTCATGATCATGCCCGTAGGCGCTCCCTCCTTCAAGGAAGGCCTCCGCTGGTGTGCAGAGGTGTTCCACACCCTCAAGAGCCTTATCAAGAAGATGGGCGACGTTACCGCTGTAGGTGACGAGGGCGGCTTTGCTCCCAACCAGCTCAAGAGCGATGAAGAGGCTATCGAGAAGATCCT
>DGXE01000002.1 GCA_002395525.1 Ruminococcus sp. UBA4240 | reverse complement strand
AATATGTACAACCTGAACACCAAGTCTGCTCATGTGGAGGAGGGGGGCAAGATAGAGTGGATATCCGGCTCCTTCGGTTCCCATACATCCTATCTCTATCCCGCAAGTGTGCTTGCAGGGAAGGGCGCCGCCTCCGAATACACAGGCATCACCTTCTCCGGAGAGGGTCAGGAGCTTGATACAGGGTGCAAGTTTATACATCTTGCCGAAAACACCACCTCCGTGGTAAATTCCCGCTCCATATCCAAGAGCGGCGGCAAGAACACATTCAGGAGCGCCGTATACATCGACAAGAAGGCTGTAAACAGCAAGGCCGCTGTTTCCTGCACATCCCTCATGATAGACTCGGATTCCGCCTCTGATACGGTGCCGGTTATGGATATACGCACACAGCACTGTGATGTGGGACACGAGGCAAAGATAGGCCGCATCAGCGATGAATCCATATTCTACCTCATGTCGAGAGGGCTTTCCGAGGAGGATGCAAAGGCCATGATCGTATCAGGCTTTGCAGACAATGTTTCAAAGGAGCTGCCCCTTGAATACGCAGTTGAAATGAACAATCTCATCCGCCTTGAAATGATAGGCGCTATAGGTTAAGGAGGGCATGATGGATAAGGTATATGTAAATCTTCTGCCCGCCATAACATGGAACTGGACAAAGGTAAACGGCAAGGAAATAAGTGAGCTGCCCTCATTCTCACAGGGGGATATGGCTATTCGCTGTGATACGGAGCTTTCCTCACAGGATACAGCGGCTAAAGGCTCGGACATTGATGCCCGCAGCAACAGAGCCATAGATGATGCTCTTCGCAGAGGAGAGCTGGTAACGGGCTTAGGCCCCGATATGGACAGGCTCCTTGCGGCAAACGGCATAAAGGTCAAGAAGATAGCCGTCAACCGTGACTGCCGCATATTCGTGGATTATGATATGGTATCAGACTCCCTTGCGGCTGTTGAATTTGACGTGGCTGACGGCGTAAGCTTAGATGTAATCGAAAGGTTCACCTGCAATGAAAAGAATGTGAAGGCAGGTGTCCAGACACGCTTTATCCTGGGCAAGGGCGCAAAGGCAGTGCTTTCACAGGTGCAGCGCACTGACCGCAGCACAGTATTCCTCAATGACACAGGTCTTTTGCAGGCAGAGGACTCTTCCTTTGAAATGAGGGAGGTATACCTTTGCGGTGGCGAAACATATCTGGGCGCACGCACAGCCTTAAACGGCGACCGCAGCTCCTTTGACTTTGACATGGGCTACATCGTTGACGGGGACAGCAGGCTCGATATGAACTTTGCGGCATTCCAGAACGCAAAAGACACCTATGCCATGATAAATGCCAACGGCACACTTAAGGACAGGGCATATAAGCTGTTCAGAGCCACTGTTGACTTCAAGACAGGGGCATCGGGCAGCCATGGTGAGGAACGTGAGGATGTGCTCATGATGAGCGATGATGTGACCAATCTCAACGTTCCCCTCATACTCTGCTCCGAGGAAGACGTAGAGGGCATACACGCAGCCACACTGGGCCGCCCCTCCGAGGAAACGCTTGTGTACATGGGCTCCAGAGGCCTTGACAGAGAGGCTGTATGTGAGCTTATGTCCGTTGCAAGAGTAGCGGCGGTTGCAGCCAAGATCGAGGATGAACAGACCGTTCAAGAGATAGAAGAATACCTCCACCCGGGAGAGGATAGCATTGATAGATGAAAGACAGACAGAGGAGATAAGGCGTGATTTCCCCCTGCTAAGCGGGGACTTTGCCTACCTTGACAACTCCGCCACCACACAGCGCCCCATGAGCGTGATAAAGGCGGTGGAGAACTTCTACACTTCCTGCAACGCAAATCCCATGAGGGGGCTGTATGACCTGAGCATAAGAGCCACGGATTCCTATGAGAATGCAAGGAGCACTGCGGCACGGTTCATAAATGCCGCCCCCGATGAGATAGTATTTACCCGCAATGCCACGGAAAGCCTTAACCTTGCGGCATATTCCTATGCCATGGCAAATGTGTCCGCCGGGGATGAGATAATAGTGGGCATCTCCGAGCATCACAGCAATATGCTCCCCTGGCAGATGGTGGCAAAGGCAAAGGGCGCAAGGCTTTTGTACCTTGAATGTGACAGTGAGGGCAGATATACTCTGGAAAGCCTTGAAGCCCTCCTTTCCGACAGGACGAAGATAGTGGCTCTGGCGCAGGTATCTAATGTCATAGGCCGTGAAAACGAAATAAAGGCATTTGCAAGGGCTGCCCACTCCCGCAATGCGGTGTTTGTGTGCGACGGGGCACAGAGTGTGCCCCATATGCCTGTGGATGTAAAGGCGCTTGATGTGGATTTCCTTGCCTTTTCGGGGCATAAGATGCTTGCCCCCATGGGTATCGGGGTGTTCTACGGTAAAAAGGCTCTGCTGGAGGAAATGCCCCCCTTCCTTTACGGCGGAGAGATGATAGAGTATGTCACCAGAGAGGGGGCTACCTGGGCGGAGGTGCCTCATAAATTTGAGGCGGGCACCGTCAATGCAGCTGATGCGGCAGGCCTTGGGGCGGCAATAGAGTATATAGAGGCAATAGGCCTTGACAATACAGCCGAAAGGGAGGATCACCTTACAAGGCTCATGATGGAGGGAATGAAGGGCATCCCCCATGTACACATCATAGGCTCGTCTGACCCGTCAGAGCATCACGGGATCGTCACCTTTACGGTGGATGGGGTACACCCCCATGACATTGCGACTATAATGGATTCCGACAGGGTATGCATCCGTGCAGGGCATCACTGCGCACAGCCGCTTCACAAGGCACTGGGGATAATGTCCACCGCAAGGGCGAGCATATCCTTCTACAACACAGAGGCTGATATTTCACGCTTCATCAACTCACTATCCACGTTACGGAGACGGATGGGCTATGCAGAATAACACATTTTACAACGAGATACTCACTCAGCATAATATGGATCCCTATCACAAGCACGAGCTTGATGATGCGGATTTTTCCCTTGAGGGGGTAAATCCCAGCTGCGGCGATGACATAATCCTGAACCTCAAGGTGGAAAACGGTGTCATAACTAATGGCTCCTACACAGGTGACGGCTGCGCCATATCACAGGCTTCGGCGGATATGATGCTGGATCTGTGCATAGGGAAGACCAAAGAGGAGGCGCTGCGCCTTGCGGATATATTCCTTGGGATGATAAAGGGCACAGCCACGGATGAGGAGATAGAGGAGCTTGAAGAGGCAGGGGTACTGAAAGATATTTCCCATATGCCCGCCCGTGTAAAGTGTGCGGTGCTGGGCTGGCACACCCTGCAGGAGATATTCCGTGACGAGCAGGCGGCTGCCGCCAAGCCCGGTGAGGGCATACGCCCTGCGAATGTATGTCATATGTAGCGGCTGATCTTATGTTATGATAATGGAAAAGGACGGCTGCTGCCGTCCTTTTTGTTGTCTAAGGGGTTTGTTTGAACATCACTGTTGCAGATCATAAACAAGGTATTCATCTATGCTGCTGTATTCGGCAATGAGCCTTTGTTCATTGTCGTCAAGGGGCTTATCGGGGAAGAATGCCACGAGAGAGCAGAGGTAATTGTATGCGGGATCCCGCTTTGAATTGAAGCTTCTGCCATAGATGCCCTGTATCATGTCAAAATTCAGCTGTATTTCCCCGGTGCTTTTGCAATCCTCATACAGCCTTTGAGAGATCCGCTTTTCTTGTGCTGTCAATCAGTGCCCTTGCCGTATTGACAGCCACAAACAGCCAGACGGAGGTATCAGTAAGCTGCCGTGGCCTGCTTGCAAGCTCATCCTTTATCTTCAGCATTATTGCCTCCTGCATATGTATGACCCCATTCCATGTTTTGCTGTACTTTCTGCCGGTGGTGTATCATCTTCATAATCTATACTGCATGAAATTATTGTTGTGGGTAAATCCGAATGCCGTGTACAGCTTGACCCCCATATCCGATGCCGTGATCTGGACTGTTGTGCAGCCGTAGTTTCTTGCTCCATCTACCACACGCTTCAAAAGCTCACTTGCAATGCCCTTACGACGGTATTCCTTATCTGTGAACATACTGGACAAAAGCCCTATCCTGCCGCTGGGACAGCCAAAATACGGGGGCTTCTCCACGAATGACATCCCGCTCGTGCCGATGATCTTATCACCGTCCAAAGCAAGCCACGCCACAAATGTTCCGTCAGCCATGTGCCGTGTGTAATAATCCTTCAAGGCAGGATAGAGGTCGATGTCTTCTTTTGCGCCTTCCTCACGAAGCTG
>DGXE01000008.1 GCA_002395525.1 Ruminococcus sp. UBA4240 | reverse complement strand
GCCGTCAAAGAAGTGCATGAAGGGGACTCTCCCCTTTATGGCTGCAAGGTGAGCCACTCCCGCAAGATCCATGACCTCCTGCACGCTGGAGGTGGCGATCATGCCCCACCCGGTCTGGCGGCAGGCATATACATCCGAATGATCCCCGAATATGGACAGGGCATGGGTGCCTACGGTGCGTGCAGCAACGTGGAGCACTGCCGGATGGCGCTCCCCTGCTATGCGGTACATAGTAGGTATCATGAGCATAAGCCCCTGTGAGGAGGTATATGATGTAGCAAGGGCGCCTGTTTCCGCCGCCCCGTGTACAGCGGCGATGGCGCCTGATTCCGCCTGCATCTCCACAAGCCTTACACACTGACCGAAGATGTTTTTCCTGCCGTTGGCAGACCATACATCAGTCTTTCCCGCCATGGGAGATGAAGGGGTTATGGGATATATGGCTGCCACCTCCGTAAAGGCGTAGGCTATGTACGCTGCGGCCTCATTGCCGTCCATGGTGACATATTTCTTTTCAGACATCTGCGTGCTCCTTTCTGTCAGTTTCACTTCATCTGTCATACACTGCCGTTTGCCGTGAATTTGTCCTCTATCCCCAGCAGCTTTGCACAGGTCTTCCACATGATGCTTTCCATTTCAGTATCGGTAAGGTCAAAGTGAGCAAATCTTTCAAGCTCTGAGCTGTGTCTCCACATGGGATAGTCAGTGCCGAACATGACACGCTCCGCCCCGTAAGCTCGTATTATCTCACGGGCAAAGTCATCATCCATCCAGAAAAGGCTCGATGATGTATCCACAGTGATGTTGGGATAGTCGGGGAGCATTCTCAGGGCATCCTTCCACACGCTCCACCCCCCGAAGTGAGGGCCTACGAATTTCAGCTTCGGGAATGCCTTCAGCACATTTACCGTGCGGTCGGGGTTAGAGCGGTCATAGCGGTGATCCCCGGTGTGTACATACACGGGCAGTCCCCTGTCCTCGCACATTTCATAGATATGCATGGCACGGGGCTCATCAATATAGAAATCCTGCACATCCGGGTGCAGCTTCACACCCTTCAGCCCCAGCTCCACCAGGTGATCAAGATCAGCCTCCTGATTTTCAGAGTCAAGGTGCAGGGTGCCAAGGCCTGTGAACCGCCCCTGCGCCCCGTCCACACAGTGTCTGATGAATTCGTTTATGGATCTCACCTGTGATGCCTTCGTGGCGACGGAGAACACTATAAAATGCTCCACTCCGTCCTCAAGCCCTCTGTTCAGAAGATCCTCTGCCGTGCCCCCGAAATGCTCTCCCGGAAGGCCGTCATAGAAGGTATCTATGCCGTGTACTGCCTTTTCTGCTATCGCATCGGGGTAGATGTGGCAGTGTGCGTCTATTATATGCATTTTATCACCCTTTTCAAAGCTTGCTTTCAACAAGCAAGCGTGAGCCGTAGGCTCACTTCCGTTCAGTGGGGGATTGTATCCCCCACTGAACGGAAACATGGAACCCGCCGCCTAAGAGGCGGGGGACATGGCTTGCGGTTATACAGGCGGGAAGAGATGATCTCTTCCCGCCGCTGTCATGCTGTTTCTACTGATGCGTCAGCCTGGAGACCCAGCTTCTCCACAGCCATTTCACGCATCTTGTACTTCTGTATCTTCCCCGCATCGTTCATGGGGAAGGAATCAACAAATTCGATGTACTTGGGCACCTTGTGCTTTGCCATGTGGTCAAGGACGAATTTCTTCATTTCCTCAACGGTCATCTCTTCACCCTCCTTGAGGATGATGCACGCCATTATCTCCTCGCCCATGGCCTTGTCGGGCACGCCGATGACCTGTACATCAGACACCTTGGGATGAGTGTAGATGAACTCCTCTATCTCCTTGGGATAGATGTTCTCGCCGCCTCTGATTATCATATCCTTCAGACGGCCCGTTATCTTGTAGTTGCCGTCGGGAGTGCGGCAGGCAAGATCCCCTGTATGGAGCCACCCGTCCTTGTCAATGGCGGATGCGGTGGCCTTGGGCATCTTGTAGTAGCCCTTCATGATGTTGTAGCCCCTTGCCACAAATTCGCCCACCACTTCATCAGGGCAGTCCTCACCGGTCTCGGGGTCAACTATCTTGCACTCCACCTCCGGGAATGCACGTCCAACTGTGGTAACACGAACCTCAAGGGGGTCAGTGGTGCGGCTCATGGTGCAGCCGGGGGATGCCTCGGTCTGACCGTATACTATGACTATCTCCGGCATATGCATCTTTTCCACCACATCACGCATTACCGCAATGGGGCAGGGAGAGCCTGCCATTATGCCGGTGCGCATATAGGAGAAATCCGTCTTCTCGAAGTCCTCGTGGGAAAGCATTGCTATAAACATGGTGGGCACACCGTGGAATGCGGTGATGTGCTCGTTGTTTATGCAGGCAAGGGAGGACTTGGGGGAGAAATAGGGTATGGGCAGTATAGTGCCCCCGTGGGTCATGGTGGCGGTCATGGCCAGCACCATGCCGAAGCAGTGGAACATTGGCACCTGTATCATCATGCGGTCGGCAGTAGAAAGATCCATGCCGTCGCCTATGGATTTGCCGTCGTTTACAATGTTGTAGTGTGTGAGCATTACCCCCTTGGGGAAGCCTGTTGTGCCGGAAGTGTACTGCATATTGCACACATCGTTGACATCAATGGCGGCCTGCATACGGCGTATCTCCTCTATGGGAGTCTTTTCCGCATATTCAAGGGATTCCTCCCAGGTGAGGGCGCCGGGCATCCTGAAGCCTACGGTAATGACATTTCTCAAAAATGGCAGGCGCTTTGCGTGGAGGGGACTGCCGGGCTTGTTGTCACGGAGCTCAGGGCACAGCTCGTTTATTATGGACTTGTAGTTGGAATCACGGTACCCGTCGATCATGACAAGGGTGTGGGTGTCCGACTGGCGCAGCAGATACTCAGCCTCGTGTATCTTGTAGGCGGTATTCATGGTGACAAGCACTGCGCCTATCTTTGTAGTAGCCCAGAAGGTCAGGAACCAGGCGGGCACGTTGGTAGCCCAGATAGTCACCTTGCTCCCTGCCCTTACACCAAGGGAGACCAGCGTCCTTGCAAATTCGTCCACGTCATCACGGAACTGGGCGTAGGTGCGCTCATAGTCAAGGGTGGTGAACTTTATGGCTGTCTGGTCGGGGAACTTCTCCACCATAGTGTCCAGCACCTCGGGGAAGGTGCAGTTTATAAGGCTCTCCTTCTTCCAGACGTAGTTGCCTGTGTGAGCCTTGTTCCAGTAGAGGTTGGAGCGTCCGCCCCTTGTACCCCTGAAACGGCGCATACAGGATCTGAAATGGGTGAGTATTATCTCTATATCATCTATCTCAGGCATCCATGCGGGATCCCAGCACAGGGAGATAAAGCCGTCATAGTTGATGGAGCGAAGTGCGTTCATCATCTCCTCTATGGGCAGCTCTCCCTCGCCAATAAGCTCGGGGACGTATTCACCGTTCTCGGTGCGGTAGTCGTTTATATGTACGTGTCTTACATATGCCCCAAGGTTTGTGATGCTCTTTTCCGCATCCTCTTTGCCGTAGAATGAGGTGGCTGACATATTCCAGCAGGCGGCAAGGGCATTGTCATCCGCAAATTCATTGAGCAGATCCCTTACCTTTTCCGTATCAGAATAGGCACCGCAGGTCTCCACCAGCACGGTGACAGTTTTCCCCTGTGCTGCCGCAAGGGCGGCACTTATGTACTTCGTACATCTTTCCTTGTCAGTGCACCGGGTGTGTACGGACACATAGGGAGCCCCTAAGTTCACAGCCACATCCACTGCCTCCGCAAACTCCGGGAGGAAGGCATCATCAGTGAAGTCGGCGGCTGTATCCACACAGGAGAGGGAGAGCCCTGCATTGCTCATTTTGCGCCTTGTCTTTGAGGCAAGCTCCGGGTTTGTGGGAGACAGCTTCCCCACATAGCGCAGAGTGCTTACCCCGTACATCTCCAGCCCTGACATCTTTGTATCCTCTGCTGATGTACACAGGGATTCCCAGTTGGCATCAGTCCAGAATCTTGTTGAAAACGAAAGCTTCATATTGACCTCCATCAGCCCTGATCGTATACTATCTTGTTGAGTGCGCTGATATATGCACGGATGGATGCGCCTATGATATCAGTGGAGATGCCGCTGCCGGAATATACCCTGCCGTCTGTGCGCAGCTTCACAAGAGCGCTGCCCATGGCATCACGTCCCTCTGTAACGGTGCGTATCTGGAAATCATCCACCTCATAGTGGTGGCCTATTATCTGCTCGATGGCAAGGAATGCGGCATCTATGGGGCCGTCCCCGCAGCCTATGCCCCTTATCTTTTCGCCGTTCTTGTCGATAAGGATATTTGCGGTTGCAGTTATGATATTGCCGCTGTTGATAACATAGTTTTCAAGGCGGTAGTTGGAGGGCACCTGCATGGCTGTCGATGCAATTATGGCATCAAGCTCCTTTGTGCCAACATAGTGCTTTTTCCTTGCAACACGCATGAATGCCTCGTATACCTTGGCATTGTCCTCCTCGGAAAGGTCGTAGCCCATCTTCTTGATGACCTTGATGACCTCGCTGATATCGTCGTTCTCATCAAGGGTGACCTCAGTGCCGTCATCTGCCATATCCCTGAAGGGCTTTTCATTCTCGGAGGCAGGGGCAAGCACATCCCTGATCCTTGATATGGTGCGGGTAAGGTCTGTGGTGCCCAGAGCGCAGTCCATGTCAAGCTGTGCACCCTTCTTCTCCATAAATACAGCCATCTGGTCAAGGGTGGGATACCCGGAGGCAACTGCGGTACACTTAACGCCGTCTGCCCCTGCCTTTACCGCAGCAGCCGCACAGGCACCGGCCATGCCCATATCGTCGGAAAGCTCCACATAGAGCTCTGCATTCTCAAAGCCCTTTACATCCTTTTTCAGATCCGCTATGAAGGCACCGAACTCATCGGGGAGGGAAAGGCCTGCGGTATCGCAGATGGTAATGCGGTCAGCGCCTGCCTCAATGGCTGTGCTGATGGCAGATTTCAGGAATTCAGGCTCTGCACGGGTAGCATCAAGGGCGGTAAATTCCACCTTCTCGCAGTGGAAGCGGCATTTCTTTATCTCCTCGGTGATAAGGGGGAGCATCGCAGGTGCCTTCTTATGGCAAATGTACTCCATCTGTACAGTGGAAAGAGGCACTAAAAGGTTGAGCTGGGGATGCACCGCACCCTTTATGCTCTCCCATGTCTCATCAATGGCGCCGCTGCCTATCATAACTGCTGCGGATATGCCGTTTTTGACCATAGCGGTTATGGTGCTGTTTGCCAGCTTGTCAGCCTTGGTGTTTCCTATGGGGGGGAGCTCGATGACATCCACCCTGAGATGATCCAGCAGCTTTGCTATCTCCAGCTTTTCCTTGAAGGACAGCTTCCCGTCCTTCCTGCCGGCGGGAGCCCTGAGTGTCATGTCGTAGATCTTGAGCCTTTTCATAATTTTACCTCGCTTCTATTTATCGGATATTAGTTTTACATAACAAAAAACCCGCCTCACAGTGCAAATGCACAAGAGACGAGCCAGAACCCGTGTTACCACTCTTATTCGTGTATGTTTTCGCATACACCTCAGCCGCATCATGACAATGCGCTTCCCTGTAACGGGAGAAGCCCGTTCCCACCTACTTGACGTGCCCGCACGCTTTCAGCTGACTGCTCGGGGATGAGTCATAACCGTACTTCATTACCGCCTTACACCGGCCGGCGGCTCGCTGTGAATGAACATAGGGTCTTTTTTCCCGTCATCGCATTTGATATTATGGAGTGAATTATACCATAATCCGGGTCTCTTGTCAAGGGCTTTGGATATATGCGTATCTGCCAAATATTTCTGTTTGCGGCTCTCAAATTATGTTGATTGCGACCATATGAAGGCACATCGTGGAAAAAAACAGGCTTTTCTCCTGATTTACGGGCAAAACAAAGCTATCAAGGCACTTCATAAAAAAGTTACAATTTGTAACCACCGTTGACAGCCTTCGTCATAAACCCATCAAACAGCGATATAAAAGCCCTCACGAGCCGTACTGTTAAAATATTAAAAATTGACACAGCCGAAAATTTAAAAATCGGTAAAAAAATCTATTGACTGAAAGGGGATTGTGTTTTATACTGATTATGTGTCATTGTGACCGATGATACTCTTTTGGAAAAGGAGCCGCAAACCCTTATGAACATTGTATCCGCATCCATTCTAAGTGCAGACCTGTGCGCCCTTGGCACGGATGTTAGCCGTGCAGAGCAGGCAGGCTGCGACCACATCCATTTTGACGTGATGGACGGCGTATTCGTGGACAATATCAGCTATGGACTGCCTGTGCTGGAAAGTCTGCGAAAGCACACGGATATGTTCATAGATGCGCATCTGATGATAGTTACCCCCGAAAAGTACCTGAAACGCTTTGCCCGGAGCGGTGCTGACAACATCACCTTCCATCTGGAAGCCACGGATGATGTGCAGGGCTGCATAGATACCATCCATTCCTGCGGGAAGAAGGCAGGCCTTGCCATAAGGCCGAAAACACCTGCGGAGACAGTATTCCCCTATCTTTCCTCTGCTGATATGATACTGGTCATGACAGTGGAGCCCGGCTTCGGAGGACAGGGCTTCATGAAGGATATGTGTCCGAAGATACAGGCTGTCCGCAGTGAGATGGAGAGACTGGGGCTCAAGGGGCACATACAGGTGGACGGAGGCATAAATGCCTCTACCGTAAAAATGGCCGCTGATGCCGGGGCAGATGTAATGGTAGCAGGGTCATATCTTTTCAGAGCCGACGATATGAAAGCCGCCGCAGATATTCTGCGCAACGCATGACAAACACTTCAAAGTGAAGGATCCTGATAGATGAGAATGAGAAAAAGGAAAACAAGGATTTTCCATCAGAAAAAGCGTTATCATATAAAACGCACCAAAAGCGAGAATGCCGTAAAGATCACCGCAACGGTGATGGCGTTTGCCGCAATGATATTCATAGGATATTCTGCGGTAGGGCCTGTCACGGACTATCTGGCAAGCCGCTCAAAGGTACAGGAGACAACGGAGTACGTCCCGGGGGAGGAGACGGATGTCATCGCCTCCGAAACAGGGGCTCTCACAGTGCCCCTGCCCATACAGACCTCCGCTCCGGTAAGCCTTGACAGCGGCACAGACACCCTTTCCGCTGCTGATGTGCCTGTCACTGCCGCACCCGACAACTACATACCTGTTACGGGCATAGAACAGGACAGCATCGCCCTTCCGGAGGAGGCAGCGCCGGGTCAGAGCCGCTGTGTGATGCTTTCAGAAAGCGACATGGCAAATGCGCAGTCTCTTTCCGCAGCCGTGGACAACGCTGCTGCAAGGGGCTATGATACAGTGGTGTTCCCTGTAAAGACCCAGGGCGGCATATACAACTACAAGACACAGGTGCCCCTTGTGTCCACTGCTGAAACAAACCCCGTAAAGTCGGATCTTACTGCTGCCGACATAGCTGATACCGCAAAGGCAAAGGGACTTTCCGCCGCCGCATACATCTCCGTGCTCACCGACAACAACCGCTACGGCGACTACCGTGACGGTGCATACCGCTCGGACGACGGCTCCACATGGCTGGACACCTCTCCTGCCAAGGGGGGCAAGCCCTGGATATCCCCCTTTGATGAAACTGCGGTGAAATTCCTCTGCGACACGGTGGAGGAGCTGGCAGATGCGGGCTTTGAGCAGATAATCTGCGATGACTTCATATTCCCATCATTCAGGAGTTCCGACATAGAGCTCCTGGGCAGCACTGTGGCAGACAGCAGTGAGCGCAGCAAGGCACTCACCACCCTTGCGGTGAAAATGACCAACGCCGCCGCCGCAAAGGGCTCGAAGGTGGTGCTGTGCATAAGCGCAGACAGCATTGCAGACGGCACCAGCGAGCTTTTCGCCCCCGACAGGCTGACAGGGTGCACCATAGCTGTGGATTACTCCCAGTCCATGGGGATATGCTCCGACATCACCGACAGCTTTGAACGCACTACAAAGGTGTTTGAGCAGATGCGTGAGAAATGCACGGGGCTGAACATCATCCCCCTTATAGACAAGGAGCTTTCAGCCTCCGATCTGGACAGCGTTATCGTGGCGCTTCACAGCCTGGGCTTTGACGAATACATAGTTTACTGACCCTTCGGGAACATGGGACGGCAGTCCCTTTAAGACACTTTATGACTGATAGATTTGATAATGAACACATAGCAAAGGTACGGGACATTTTCTCCGCATGGGAAACTCCGCCCCGTGCCTTTGTGCGCAGCTATGGATGTCAGCAGAACGTAAACGACGGGGAGCGCATCATGGGGCTTCTGACCCTTATGGGTGCCTCCCCCTGCCTTGATATGGACAGTGCCGACATTATCGTGCTCAACACCTGCGCCGTGCGGGAAAATGCGGAAAACAGGCTCTACGGCAAGCTGGGGGAGCTAAAGCGCATAAAAGCTGAAAAGCCCCATGCGGTCATAGCTGTATGCGGCTGTATGGCTCAGGAGGCTCACACCCCGGAGACCATACGCCGTTCCTATCCCTTTGTGGATATTATATTCGGCACCTACGCCGCAGATGAGCTGCCAAGGCTCATGCTGGATGTCCTTGAAAAGCGCACAAGGGCGGAAGACACCGCCGTGCGTGAAATGTACATCCCCCGTGATGTGCCCCTTGTAAGAAACAGCTCCTTCAAGGCGGGAGTGTCCATAATGTACGGCTGCAACAATTTCTGCACATTCTGCGTGGTGCCGCTGGTAAGAGGGCGGGAGCGCTCCAGAGATCCTGCCGATGTCATTGCCGAGGTAACATCCCTTGCCCAAAGCGGCTACAAGGAGATCATGCTCCTGGGGCAGAATGTGAACTCCTACGGCAGATATGTGCCGGAGGGTGAAAAGATAGGCTTTGCAGAGCTGCTGCGGCGCATAGATGCCATTGACGGGGACTTTCGTGTGCGCTTTATGTCCCCCCACCCCAAGGATATGACAAATGAGGTGCTTGACGTCATCGCCGAAAGCAGGAAGCTGTGCAGATGCATACACCTGCCATTGCAGTCCGGCAGTGACAGGATACTCAAAGCCATGCACCGTGGCTACACCGTGGAGAAATTCATGGACATAGTAAGCTACGGGCGCAAGGTAATGCCCGGGCTGTCTGTCACCACCGATATCATCGTAGGCTTCCCCGGAGAGGAATACGACGATTTCAGGGGCACCCTTGATGTAATGAAAGATGCAGTCTTTGACAATATATATTCCTTCATATACTCCCCCCGCAAGGGAACAAAAGCCGCATCTCTCCCCGACCCGGTGCCGGCAGAGGAAAAATCCCTGTGGATGAGGGAGCTGCTCACACTGCAGAGGGAGATCTCCCAGAATGCCTACGAGCGCTTTGTAGGAAAGGAATTTGAGGTGCTCTTTGACGGAGAGCACGGCGGCAGGCAGTCAGGGAAAAGCGATGAGGGCATAATCACCCTTGCCGACACTCCCCATGACCTTTGCGGGCAGATGCGCCGTGTAAAGGTGACCAAGGCTCACAACTGGGCTGTGGAAGGAACACTTGTACCGTAAGCAAAGGAGCCCCCTATGAAAAGATATATTCCCCTGATAGCTCTTGCACTCACTCTTTGCGCCTGTGCAGAAAAAAGTGCAGACACACAGGTGACATCAGGATCACCGGATACAGTGCAGACCACAGCAGACACTGCCCTTGTCTCACAGGCGGATACAGCTGCACCGGCAGCGACAGAACCCCTCTCCACGGAGGACAGCGGTTCCATCGCCACAGAGGAAACTGAAGACCCATACAGCGGCAACACCGTGGAGATCGCCGCAGCAGATACCACCGCAAGGCTGGGGCAGGGGGTGTATCTCATCTCCACCCCCAACTACACCGTGGATGACGGTCTGCGGGACTGCATCATCATAAGGGACGACACAAGAGGCTCCTACTATCAGTTCGTAGACGAGGAGCAGGGCTTTTCCGACGACTTCACCTACACCTGTGACAACGGAGTGTTGGAGCTGACCTTCGATTTTTCCAAGGAGACCAATGGCTTTGACCTCTGGGAGCAGGACGGGGAGATCCACGGCAGGCACACCTATGCGGAAAATCCTTATCAGAACTTTGTATTCACCCTGCAGGAGGGGCTTGACCCCGCCTCCTACACACCCTTTGAGGAGCCGGCACCCATATTTGAGAGGGGCGTTTATGCAGTATACGAGGGGGACAACGATGCCCCCAGCGAATACTATGTATTCACAGACGAGCAGAACGGCAGGATAATCCGCCCCGACGGCACTGTGCTCACATTCGAGTGCAGGCAGTTTGAGGATTCCGCCGTGTACATCATAGAGGGCGCAGATGAGGATATAGTTCACCAGTACACCCCGAACGAGGACGGGAGCGTGTCAATGTCCCTTGTAAAGGGGGACGACATCGAAAGCGGGATCATCCGCCCCTTTGAGGGCGACCCCGATTCCTTCACCCTCGGATAGCTTTGAACAAACAAACTCCAAACCACATCCCCACAGGAGGAACACATGGATATAATACAGATGGCAAGAGATCTGGGAACAGCCATTCAGCAGGATCCCAGATACAAGGCTTACGAAGCCGCCAAGGAGAAAAACGACTCAAACTTGGAGCTGCAGAAGCGCATTGCAGACTTTCACGCATTAAAGGCAGACATAAATGCCGAGCAGCGCAAGCCTGACGCAGACAGGGCAAGGATACAGAAGATGAACGACGATCTGAGGGATCTGTTCATGTCCATCAACAACGACCCGGACATGGTGGCGTTTGAAGCCGCACGGGAGGGCATGGATGCAGTACTCGACAGCATAAACTTCATTATCACGGCGGCTGCCAACGGCAAGGATCCCCAGACCTGCCCCGATACTCCCCCTGAAATGTGCTCCTGCGGCGCAGGCGGCTGTGCAGGGTGCGCAGGGTGCGGCTGATGGAGATAGACAGATCTGCCCTTTCCCCTATGATGCAGCAGTACTTTGCTGTAAAGGATGAACACCCCGGATATGTGGTGTTCTTCCGTCTGGGGGATTTTTACGAGATGTTCTTTGATGATGCGGTGGTGGTGTCAAAGGCGCTGGAGCTTACCCTGACAGGCCGTGACTGCGGTCTTTCCGAGCGGGCTCCCATGTGCGGCATACCCTATCATGCAAGGGATATATACATCAAAAAGCTTGTGGACATGGGCTTCAAGATCGCCATTGCGGAGCAGATGGAGGATCCAAAGCTGGCAAAGGGTCTGGTAAAGCGTGAGGTCATAAAGCTTGTGACCCCCGGCACCCTTACAGATTCTGACCTGCTGAACGAGGAAAGCAACAACTTCCTCTCCTGCCTGTATGCGGACAGGGATGCCTCTTCGGCAGCATTTGCGCTGGCGGACATATCCACAGGCACCGCAAAGCTCTTTGTCTTCCGTGACAAGGAAAAGCTGGCGGAAAACATTGAAAACGAGCTTGCAAGGTGGGCGCCCGCAGAGCTGCTGGTAAACAGCGCTGCCAAAGGCATACCCGGTGTGGAGGAATTTGCCGCCAAAAAGCTGGAGCTTTCGGAGACGGTGTGCGAGGATGCCATCTTCGATGTAAATGACAAGCTGCCCCTGCTTTTATCCCAGTTCAATGCGGCTGCCCCCGGAGATATAGGCGTGGATGAGGCGGACGAGCTGTCCCTGTCCGCACTGTGCGGCCTTTTTTATTATATCTGCGACACTCAGCGCACCTCCACAGGGCGGTTCACACAGCTTGATGTGGTGGCTGACCAGCGGTACATGACCCTTGACCTCACTGCCGTGCGCAACCTGGAGATCACCGAGACCATACGCACCAAGGAAAAGAAGGGCTCCCTGCTGTGGGTCATAGACCACACCCGCACCTCCATGGGGAAAAGGCTTTTAAAGGCCTATATCGAGCAGCCCCTTATAAAGCTGAGTGCCATTGTGGACAGGCACAGAGCCGTTGAGGAGCTGTGCGGGGATCCCATAACCCTTGATGAGCTGCGCACCTCCCTTGAGGGAGTATACGACCTGGAACGGCTCATGACCCGTGTGGTCTACAAAACAGCAACTCCCCGTGATGTGAAGGCTCTCGGGAAAACGGCAGAACGCTGCCCGGAGCTGAAAAGGATAATGGCTCCCCTGAAAGCACCGCTGCTTGCGGCGCTGCGTGACAATATCCACGAGCTTACGGAAATATCCGCCCTGGTGGAAAATGCCATCGTTGACGAGCCTGCGGCACAGATAAAGGACGGGGGCATCATCAAGGACGGCTTTAACAAGGAGCTTGACCACTGCCGTGACATCATCAAGAACGGCAAGGGCATCATACAGGACATAGAACAGAGAGAGCGTGACAGGACAGGCATCAAGAACCTGAAGATAGGATACAACCATGTGTTCGGCTACTATATCGAGGTCACCAAATCCTATTATTCCTTAGTGCCCCCCGACTATGTCCGCAAGCAGACCCTTGCCAACTGTGAGCGCTTCATCACCGATGAGCTAAAGCGCACGGAGGAGGAAATGGCGGGGGCAGGCGACAGGGCGGCAGTCCTTGAAGGGGAGATATTCTCCGAGGTGAGGGACTTTATCGCCTCCAAGCTGTCCGATGTGCAGCAGACAGGTCAGTCCATTGCGGCGGCTGATGTGCTGTGCTCCTTTGCGGATGTATCCCTTAAAAACAACTACACCCGCCCTGATATGGGCATAGACGGTGTTATCGACATACGTGAGGGGCGGCACCCCGTAGTCGAGGCAATGCCCGACACAGGCGTGTACGTTCCCAACAACACCTATCTGGACAACGACTCCCACCGCATGGCAATAATCACAGGCCCCAACATGGCGGGTAAATCCACATATATGCGGCAGACAGCCCTGATAGTGCTTCTGGCTCAGATAGGCTGCTTTGTCCCTGCACAGAGCGCACACATCTCCGTGGTGGACAGGATATTCACCCGTGTGGGTGCCTCTGACGACGTGGCAGGGGGGCAGTCCACATTCATGGTGGAGATGAGCGAGGTCTCCGAGATACTGAAAAATGCCACCCGAAACAGTCTTGTCATACTTGACGAGGTAGGGCGGGGCACTTCCACCATAGACGGCATCAGCATAGCCACCGCCGTTGCGGAGTATATCGCAAACAAGCGGCACATCGGCTGCAAGACCATGTTCGCCACCCATTACCACGAGCTTGTGGCACTGGAGGGCAAGGTGGACGGAGTGCGCAATTACAGCATAGCCGTGAAGAAAAGCGGCGAGGATGTGAAGTTCCTGCGCAAGATAGTTGAGGGCGGCGCAGACAAAAGCTACGGCATAGAGGTGGCAAAGCTGGCAGGGCTGCCAAAGGCGGTGCTTGGCCGTGCCAAGGAGATAATGCGGGAGCTGGAGAGCGCCTCCCCTGCCCCGGCACCCCGGCAGGAGGAGACACAGGTATCCTTTGGAGCAATGAACGAGGAAGAGGTCATCAGGCGCATACGCATGACAAACCCGGACGAATACTCCCCGAGAGAGGCGCTTGCACTGCTCTGGGAGCTGTATGATATGCTGGGATAGTGATGACCCGTCTACTTTCACAGGTGATCATATGGCATTATACGGCTACAAAATATCCGGCTTTGCAGGGAACGAACGGTATGAGGAGGCGGCAGCCTACCTTGACCGCCGTCTGAAGGGCTTTGAGAGGAAAAAGGAAGAGTTTGGCGCTGACGGCAGCCGCACTTTGCATTATGAGCGGCTGACACAAGAGGGCACAGTACAGGAGGTAACTCTTGTAAAAAATGTGACGGAGTCGGCTGTGATGGTGTTCTCGGACATTCCCATGAAGTCTTTGAAGCACGGCGGCATACTCCTCACTTTGCGGGATATCATCCCCATGACGGTGTTCGGGGCGCTGTACTATCTGCTTTTCTGGATAAACTCCATAGTGCGTGCATCACAGAGTGCAGCCAACGCACTCAACAACATACTTCATAAAACCACATTCCAGGGGCTCCCCTATGTCAACACCGCACCCGTAATGTACAGGGTGCTGCCCCAGCTTTACTCCACTACAGGCGGCATGGTATGTGTCATCATGCTGAAAGCCGTCTATGTGCTGATACTGGTATTTGCCACAACAAAGCTGCTGCACTACCACCGCTCCATGACACGGGTGCGCATTATCCAGTTCGGCGGGATATTCTCGGCTGTGTATCTCATAGATGCTCTGAGTTATATGTTCAAATGGTACAGTGTAAGTATGTTCACATCCGTGATCATAACACACCCCGTCACGCCTGTGCTCCTTGCATTCCTTATATTCATGGGGATGAACGTGGCAAGGAAATGGTGACAGCACCCCTTCAAGAAATATCTATGAAAACAAGCGTAAATTACGAAAAGCTCACCTTCCATGTCATACTGCGTGATATTGTGATAGTCGTGCTGCTCATATGCACGGCACTGCTTGCAAAGGCGGTGATAGAGCAGAAGCGGGTCATTGCGGAGGATGAGCGCTATTTCTCCGCCGAGAGCACACGCACCTTCATCTACGCAAATGAGGGCGACCGCATATACATCCCCGACAGCGAATACGGCGAGATATGGTACGCCGCAAACACAGACGTTCCCCTGCACGGGCTGGACTTTTCCAACGTCCGTGAAAAGGACGGGCTGAAGGGCTACTATGAGGGCGACACCTGCATCACCAAAAACGGCATAGATGTGTCCTACTTTCAGGGGGACATTGACTGGGAGCGTGTAAAGGCGGCAGGCATTGACTTTGCCATACTGCGTGTGGGCTACAGGGGATACGAAACAGGGAATATCACCCTTGACAGCAAATTCCACGAATATGCCGCAGGTGCCGCAGCAGCAGGCATCGAGACAGGGGCATACTTCTTCTCCCAGGCGGTGAGCATAGAGGAAGCCGCCGAGGAGGCAAAATTCGTCATGGACGAGATACAGGGCTACTCCATGACCTACCCTGTGGTATTTGACTGGGAGCCTATCGGAGGGGATACCTCCCGCACCACGGATGTGCCCGTGCGCACCCTGAACTCATGTGCAAGGGTGTTCTGCAACGCCCTTGCAAGGGGCGGATATATACCTATGGTCTACACCAACCGCCGCATGGGGCTTGTGCGCTTTGACCCGTCGGAGATAGCGGGCTTTGATATGTGGATAGCTGACTACCGTGAGGAAACATATTACCCCTACAGCTTCGCCATATGGCAGTATGCCTCTGACGGGCAGGTAGACGGCATAGACACGCCTGTGGATCTCAACATGAGCTTTATCGACTACACCAAGGTAAGGCGGTAGTGCAGTGATGCACAGCCTCCTCACTTCAACGATCCGGAAAGAAATGAAAATGTCGAACGATATAAAGATCAACTGGGGGGACGGAGTATTCGCCGTGCCCGACAAGGCGGGACAGAGCCTTAAAGCCGCATCGGGAAAGGCTGTCAAGGTGCTTCTGTATCTGCTTTACAACAAACAGCTCCCCGAGGATACATCTGTGATGGGGAGCGGCATCAGCGATGAGGACGTAGAGGAGGCTGTCTGCTTCTGGAAGCAGGCGGGGGTCATATGCGACGAAAAGCCCGCCGCTGCTGAGACTGCCTCCGTACAGACTGCTGTCAAGCCCGGAAAGCTCCCCAGATTCAAGCAGCTGACCCCTGTGGAGATAGCAGAGAACATATCCGCAAATGAGGACACAAGGGTGCTTACAGAGGGGGCACAGGCGGCATTCGCAAGGCCTCTCACCTATGATGAGCAGCGCACATTCATATGGCTCCACGACCACTGCGCACTCCCCTCGGAGGTAATGCTGACACTGCTGCATTTCTGCATATCCCACGGCAACAGCAGCATGGCATACTACGAAACAATAGCCTTTGACTGGGCTCAGAGGGGCATAAACACCCACAGGCAGGCGGATGAGGAGCTTATTGCCATTGAGAGCCATATGCGCCTTGAGGATCAGGTGAAGAGCCTTCTGAACGTGAAAAGCCTTACAAAAAGCCAGAAGCAGAAGGTATCGGGGTGGGATGACATTTCCCTTGATATGATACGCATAGCATATGACAGAGCCCTTGAATACACTCCCACAAAGCCTGTGGACTACATGGACAGCATAATCTGCAACTGGAGAAAGAACGGCATTGCCACCCCCGAGCAGGCTCTTGCGGATGCAGAGAGCTTCAAGGCTAAAAAGAGCGGGGCAAAGGCAAAGGCCGAAAAGTCTCCAAAGAAACAGACCAACTCAGACAGCGGCGTCATTACCCTTTCCGACAGCCAGAGAGAGGCTATGGAACGGGCGATGCAGCTTATGAGCTCCTACGGGGATGATAAGAATTGACAAAGAGTGAGATACGACATACTGCACTGCAGCAGATGGAACAGCGGCGGCAGTCGGACGAGAGGATGCTCCTTGAACGGCATGAGGAGATAGAGAGGAAGATACCTGTCATAGGGGAGCTGGACAGAATGATGTCCGCCACAGCCGCAAAGCTTTCACGGGCGGTGCTGGAGAAAAACACCGATACGCAGGCTGTTATACGTGATATACAGCAGAACCAGCAGGAATGTGACAGGCTCATAAGAGAAGAGCTTGTAAAGGCAGGCTATCCGGAGGATTACCTGAAAATGCACTATCTCTGCGACAAATGCAAGGACACGGGCTTTGTCAACAACGTGGAGATCGTAAACGGTGAGCGTGTGGCAGGGAAGGGCAACGGTATGTGTGACTGCCTGAAACGGCTCATGGCGGAGATAGCCGCAAAGGATCTGAACAATTCCGCCAATATGCCCTATGCAGACTTTGATACCTTTGACCTTGACTATTACAGGGATGCCAGCAATGCAGGCATGGACTGCTACAGCTACATGGCAACGGTGAAGCGGCGATGCATGGCATATGCGGAGAAATTCGACGGCCATTCCTCCGGTATGCTGTTTATAGGCGCCCCCGGTCTTGGGAAGACACATCTTGCAATGGCTATTGCAAAGGAAGTCATCAGGAGGGGGTATGTGGCAGTATATGGCAATGTCATCGACCTGCTGAAAAATCTGGAGGACGAGAAATTCGGCCGTGCGGATGCAGGGCAGGACACTATGGGCGTGCTCATGGATGCGGATCTGCTCATAATAGACGATCTGGGCAGCGAGCAGCACACCAGCTTCAACGAGTCGGCACTGTACAGCATCATAAACTCCCGCATAAACCTTGACAAGCCTGTTATCGTAAGCACAAACCTGACGGAAGAGGAACTGGCCGACACCTACAATGCAAGGATACTTTCAAGGATATTCAACGTATATGACAAACTGCCCTTCTTTGGCCGTGACATACGGGCTTTGAAGGCGAAAGGAGCAAGACCATGATCTTCAAAGCGGATAAACGCCATGTTCGCACAGGCGGCAGAAGCCTTGTAAAGGACGGAGTGCGCTACATCGACTACACCAATTCATTCGTGGAATTTGAGTTTGAGGGCACACGGGCTGATGTGATGCTTGTCACCTCCGATGAGGAGATAAGGAATGTGAACCCTGCCTGGCTTGCAGTCTTTGTAAACGACAGCACAGAGCCCTCCATGCGCTTTGCCCTCAGGGAGAAAAGGCAGAGGGTATGCATATACAGCAGTGACACTGTACAGCGGGTGAAGCTCAGGCTTGCAAAGATGTCCGAGGCGGCATTCGGCAAGGCGGGCATTGAAAGCATAGAGACAGACGGTGAACTTCTGCCTCCTCCCCTGCCCCGCTCACAGCGCCGCATTGAGTTTGTAGGAGACTCCATCACCTGCGGCTACGGCACACGGGGAGTTTTCAATGTTGATACATTCAGCACCGACACGGAGGATCCCCTGCTGGGCTACGCCTGGAAGATTGCGCAGAAGCTGGGGTGTGAATATCAGTACGTTTCATGGAGCGGTATCGGGGTGCTGTCCGCATGGGTTGAGGAAACGGCAGAAAAGCCCCTTGACAACTGGCTTTTAAAGGATATATACCCCTACACCGACAGCCCCCTTGAAAGGGAAGCGGGCGGCGAAAAGGGCACCTTTACCCCCTATGACTTCTCCTTTGATCCCCAGGTCATCGTATTCTTTGACGGCACCAACGACCATTCCTGGACAAAGGGCATAGCGGAGCGTGAAGAGGATTTTGCCCGTGCCTACTATGATATGCTGGAATGCATAAGAAAGAACAATCCCAAGGCATACATCGTCACCACCTACGGCATTATGGGGACGAGCCTTTCAGATACCATAGCTGCCGCTGTGGAAAGGTTCAGGGCGGAGCATGATGACAGGATAGTATATGTCCCCCTTGAGGTGCAGGATGAGGAAAATGACGGTGTAGTCACCGACTGGCACCCCTCTGAGAAGAGCCACGAAAAGATAGCCTGCCGCCTTGCTCAGGTCATTGAGCCTGTTTTCTCCAAGCTCGGACTGTAACATGAAACTCTATCCGTTATTCTCATCAAGCAAGGGCAACTGTACCTACATCGGCAATTCCTCCTTCGGACTGCTTGTGGACTGCGGCGTATCCTACAGAAAGCTGCAGGGCGCTCTGCTGGACAATTCCCTTGACATCGGCAAAATAAGGGCGGTGCTCATCACCCATGAGCACACCGATCACACAAAGGGACTCAGAATGCTCACCCGCCATCACGCCATCCCTGTCTATGCCACTCCCCGGACTCTGGATGTGCTTTACGACAGAGGGGATATAGGCTCATCTGCTGTCCCCGCCGAAGGCACGTTCTCCATAGGGGAGGCGCTGATCAACCCCTTCCCCGTGCCTCACGACGCAGTATCCCCCTGCGGCTACCGCATAGACTTTGAGGAATGTGCCTGCGGTGTATGTACGGACACGGGCAAGGTGACAGACAGAATGGTGGAAAGCCTCAGGGGTGTGAATGCAGCTCTTATTGAGGCTAACTACGACAGCCAGATGCTCAAAAACGGCTTTTATCCAAAGGAGATAAAGGACAGGCTCTCATCGGGGATGGGGCATCTTTCCAACCGCCAGTGCGGTGAATTTGCCGCACAGCTCATAAAAAGTGGCACCTCTCAGATAGTTCTGGGGCATATGTCCGAAAACAACAACACCCCCGAATATGCCATGGCAGGGGTGACAGCCGTACTCACCCGAGAGGGGCTTGAAAGCGGGCGGGATTATATGCTGAGCCTTGCCTCACAGATGTACGGAAAATACATAAGCTTTTAGAACAGTAAACGCATCACGGGAAGATAATATGACCGAATACACAGTATCCCCCATAGCACATATAGAGAACGACTTCAAGGAGAAGTTCGGCATACCCAGACAAAGCGGTCTGACAGAGCTTATCTCGAAAATAGTATTTGAGCCTGCATATGCCAGAAAGGAAGCGATAAGGGGCATAGAGGGCTTTTCCCACCTGTGGCTTCTGTGGATATTCTCCGAGAACCCGGAAAGCAGTGCCCTTACAGTGCGCCCTCCCAGACTGGGGGGCAACAGGCGTGTAGGGGTGTTTGCCACAAGATCCCCTTTCAGACCCAACAGGATAGGACTTTCCTGTGTACAGCTCACCGCTGTTACCGAGGAGAGGGGGGCACCTGTACTGCTGGTACAGGGGGCTGACCTCATGGACGGCACCCCCATAATCGACATAAAGCCCTATCTCCCCTATTCGGACTGCCGCCCCGAAGCGCTTTCAGGCTTTGCCGAAAAGGAACCGAGGCTCACCGCCCGTATCCCCGACGGCATTTTAGACGATGCGGATATCCCCCTTGTAAGGGAGCTGCTTGAACAGGATCCCCGCCCTGCGTATCAAAATGACCCGGAGCGTGTGTATACCTTCACGTTCAGGGACATGGAGCTGAGCTTCAGGGCAGAGGGGAACGAAATAGTATTGCTGTCCGCAGAAAAGCACTGACAGCAGAACAGGAACCAACATGATACAAAACGGAGACAAGGTCTACATCAAGCCCCCTCGCCTGCGGGAGATAATAAGTGTCACCCTTAATATGCTCATAGTCGTATTTGCAGGCACAGGCACATACAAAATGCTCTCCGGTGCAGGCAGCGGCACTGGGCTTACTGCATCGGGCTTTGAGAATTTCAAGTTCTTCACCGTGCTGTCCAATGAACTGTGCGGGGTCGTAGCGTGTCTGTGGCTCATAGCCTATATAATAAACAGGACGCTGCCTGTGCTGCCCAAGCTGTTTGCAGCCTCAGCAGCAGGGCTCACATTCCTTATCGTGGCAGCATTTCTTGCACCCATGTACCCGGATCTGGATATGTATGCCGGAGGGAATTTCTGGTTCCATCTCATAGTCCCGGTAACAGGCATGGCTGAATTCATACTGTACGAAACACAGGAGAGGATACCATTCAGATATGCGGCTTTTTCCGCACTGGCGGCATTTGTGTACGGCGTTTTCTACCTTGGCAACATCCTTGTAAACGGTATCGGCACATGGCCTGATACCAACGACTGGTACGGCTTTCTCAACTGGGGCTGGGGCATAGGGCTTGTCATCTTCGCTGTGACAGTGCTGTTGAATTTCGGCACAGCTGTGTTGCTCAGAGCAATAAACAACGGGATATACCGCCTTTCACACAAAGGGGAATGAGCATGAACATTTGTTCCATAGGCTTTAATTACAGCCATGACAACAGCTTTGTCATGGATCGCCCCATGGGTCCCGGCACATATCTCCTCCTGCTGATGAAGACCACAGCCAGAGTTACCATAAACAATGATATCCATAATACGGAGCCTGTGACCTTTGTTTTCTTCTCTCCCACCACACCCTGCCGCTACACAGGGCGGGGACAGGGCTATACCGATGACTGGATATACCTTGAATTTCATGAGGGGGACAGGGACTTTGTGCTGTCCCTTGACATTCCCTTTGACACACCCGTGTATATAGGCGAATCAGAGGAGCTGTCAGAGATAATACACATCCTTGCCTACGAGCATTATTCCGGGCAGGAACACAGGGAAAGGATAGAGGAGGACTATCTGCGCATTTTCATGTACAAGCTCAGCCGCTTTATCCACGGGGGCAGCATCCTCTCCACCCATGAATACACCGAAAAAAATCACCGCATGACACAGCTTCGCTCTGAGCTTATAAACACCCCCGACAGGGTGATGAACGTCGATGAAATGGCGGCAAGCCTAAATATGAGCCGCTCCTCCTTTCAGCACACATATAAGCGGATGTTCGGCAGCAGTGTCATAAAGGATGTGACCGCAGGCCGCATGGAGCGTGCCAAGCGGCTCCTCTCCTCCACTAACCTTACAGTGGCTGAGATAGCAGCTCACTGCGGATATTCCAGCGATTTTGTGTTTATCCGCAGATTCAAGGCAGTGTGCGGTCAGACACCCACAGAATACCGCCGCTGTATCGGTTCCAAATAACCGCCCATTACCGAGGTGATGACCATGTTTGAGATCAAGGACAGATTTTACTTAGACGGCAAGCCCTTTCAGATAATCTCCGGGGCTTTTCACTATTTCAGGACTGTGCCCGAATACTGGCGGGACAGACTGGAAAAGCTGGTAAATCTCGGCTGCAACACAGTGGAGACCTACATCCCATGGAATTTCCATGAGCCGCGGAAGGGTGAATTTCACTTTGATGGTATGCATGATGTGTGCCGTTTTCTCGACATTGCAACAGAGCTGGGGCTTTACATCATACTGCGCCCCTCCCCATACATATGCGCCGAATGGGAATTCGGCGGCCTGCCCGCATGGCTCCTCAAAGACAAGGGTATGCGCCTGCGCTGCTCCTACGAGCCGTACCTTAAAGCGGTGGATGAGTATTACAGCGTGCTTCTGCCCAAAGTCGCCCCCTATCAGGTGACAAGAGGCGGCAATGTGATACTGATGCAGGTGGAGAATGAATACGGCTACTACGGCAATGACAAGGCATATTTATCCTCGCTGGTGTCCATGATGAGAAAATACGGCATAGATGTTCCACTGGTCACCTCCGACGGTCCATGGAACAAGGATGTATTCCGCTCAGGGATGACGGATGATGCTCTGCCTACCGGGAACTTCGGCTCATCGGTGAAGTGGCAGTTCGATCAGATGGAAAGCATCATCGGCAGAGACAGACCCCTTATGTGCATGGAATTCTGGTGCGGCTGGTTCGATGCCTGGGGCGAGGAGCACCACACCTTCGATGTGACCGCAAATCTTGACAAGTACAGGGAAGAGATACGGGAGCTGCTCACACGGGGGAATGTGAATTTCTATATGTTTGAGGGGGGCACCAACTTCGGCTTTTATGCCGGCCGCAATCAGGGGAAGACAACTGCGGATGTCACATCCTATGATTACGATGCCATTCTCACGGAGGACGGCCAGATAACTTCCAAATACCTCGCTCTCAGAGAAATGATACGGGAATATGCCCCCACCCGTGAGGTACCCCTGACCACAGATATCAAGCGAATATCCTACGGCAGGATCGAATGTACGGGATCGTGCGGGCTTGTCTCACAGACAGAAGGCCTTGCCCCTGCCGTGTCTCCGTATCCCCTTTCCATGGAGGATCTGGACTGCTATTACGGTTATGTGCTCTACCGCATCCGTCTGCCGGAATGGGAGACACTTAAAAAGATACAGCTTGAGGATGCCCATGACAGAGCAATTGTAATCTATGACGGCAAAATAGTATTCACCGCCCTTGAAAACATCGGTGATGAGTTTGAAGTATCATCGGACAAGGCGGGAGGGGTCATAGATATCCTCATTGAGAACATCGGCAGGGAGAACTTCGGCACAGGGCTTGAAAGGCAGCGCAAGGGCATTCTGGGCGGCGTGAGGATAAATGATCACCGTCACTTCGGATATGAGATGTACGGTATTGACCCGGACAGCGATATGCTGGAAAGAATGGATTTTTCCCACAAGGCGGAAAGCTGCCTGCCCGGCTTTTACAAATTCACCTTCACCGCAGAGGAAACCGGGGATACATTCCTCGATACAGCAGGCTTCGGCAAGGGGGTGGCATTTGTAAACGGCTTTGATCTGGGGCGATTCTGGGAGATAGGCCCACAGAAAAGGCTGTACATACCCGCTCCCCTGCTGCACAAGGGGGAAAATACCATCATTCTCCTTGAAACCGACGGCAGGGCATCAGACCACATCTCTCTTGAAAGCGAGCCTATGCTGGGATAGACAAACGGGAAAGGGCATGACCCTTTCCCGTCTCTTTTATGTATTGTGATCCGATACGTGGAACTGCTTCAAATTCCCCGTTTTCTTTGAGCGCTCCGCCAGAACGTCCTCTACCTCGGTGATGTCAAGCCCCTGATTGGCGCACAGCACCATGACGTGATAGAAAAGATCGGCGATCTCGTTTTTAAGCTCGTTGTTGTCGTTGTTCTTTGCGGCAATGACCATTTCGGTACATTCCTCGCCGCACTTCTTGCATATCTTGTCTATGCCCTTTTCAAAAAGGTAGCAGGTGTAGGAGCCCTCCTGCTTTTCATTCTTTCTGTCGATGACAGTCTGGTAAAGATCATTCAAAACGCTCATTTTCATTTCCTCTTTCGTTTAAATCTATTAGCTTCCCTGTGTCCATATCAAGCTCACGGTAGAAGCAGTTGTTGGGGACACCCTTGTAGCTTGTGTGGCATATATTCCCTCTGTCCGGGGATGCCTCGAACACAAGGGAATTCTGCTCACAGTTCACATATATGTGGTGGAGGGTGAAGGTGTTCCCCGATTCCGCCCCCTTGTACCACAGCTTCCCCCGTGACGTGCTCCACAGCACCACCTTGCGGGTGCGGATGGATTCATCAAGAGCCTGCCTGTTCACATAGGCTATGAGTATTACCTCTCTGGTATGGATATTCTGCACCGCAACAGGGATGACACCGCTGTCTGTGATGCTGTCTATCTTGCCAAAGTCCAGCATAAGCTCATCTGTTTCCTCTATCATTCCCATTATACGCACCTCACAGGGAAGCCCTTTGCCTTCAGCTCATCCTTTACCTGCCCCACTGTCAGCTCCCCGAAGTGGAACAGTGATGCCGCAAGCGCAGCAGAAGCCCCTGTCTTTTCAAACACATCAGGGAAATCCGACAGCTTCCCGGCTCCTCCGGATGCAATGACCGGGATAGTCACCGCATTGCACACGGCATTTAGCATATCAATGTCAAAGCCCTCTTTTGTGCCGTCTGCGTCGATGGAATTAAGGCATATCTCCCCGGCGCCCAGTGCCTGAGCCTTTTTCACCCATTCCACCAGATCAAGCCCCATATCTATGCGGCCGCCGTTGATGTATACCGTCCATTTGCCGGGGGCTGTCTTCTTTGCATCTACCCCAAGGCAGATACACTGGGAGCCGAATATATCCGCACCTTCCTTTATGAGCTGAGGATTCTTCACCGCCTGGGAGTTAACGGACACCTTGTCCGCCCCCGCCCTGAGTATGGCACGGATATCGTCAATATCCTTTATGCCGCCCCCTACGCACAGGGGCACAAACACCTTCCGTGCAGTCTCTCTCACTACATCAAGGATCACTCCCCTGCCCTCGTGAGAGGCTGTTATATCATAGAATACGATCTCATCCGCACCCTGTCTGTTGTACTCCTCCGCACAGGCTACAGGATCACCCACATCACGGATGCCTTCAAACTTTACACCCTTTACCACCTTGCCGTCACGCACGTCAAGGCAGGGGATCACTCTCTTTGCAAGCATATAGTTCTCCTTTTTGAGGTCAGGATCGTGTTACAAGTACCCGCTGGCTGAGTTCCCCAAACATTCCCCAGATGCCCCCCTCTATTATTGCCATTGTATACCAGTTGTCAAGGAGCATCATCACTGTGAATACGTTGGGGATGAGCGCAAAGTACAAAAGCAGCAGATCAATGAATGTATTATTGTCAAAGCGGCGCTCCTCCCGCCTTATGTCCCGCAGATGCATCAGTGTCGATACAGGCGGTGATGTTATCGCTGTCATACAAACAAACACCGAGGGCAGGGATATGACAACAAGCGCCTTGTGGGCAAAGCCGCTGTTTTCGTACCGGGACTGCCAGATGAGTATCAGATTGATGACCTGGAGTATCTGCCACAAAAACACCACATGGCAGGAATTGAGGATCCTCAGGTCTATGGACTTCCTGTGATGGTATGCTCTGATGAACATAGCCACACAGACTGCCATTGATATGCCGCAGCAGATATAGAACATTATAATATGGCCAGTGAACATAGCATTCCAGCTTTTCTGTCAAGGGCAGTCTGCGGTCACAGTGCCGCAAAGCTTTTCAGTATGGAAAGCCCTGTCCTGCCGCTTTTTTCCGGGTGGAACTGTGCCCCGTACACATTGCCCCTGTGTACCAGTGCAGTGACCTTGGTGCCGTAATCCGTGTAGGCGGCTACGTCCTCATCTGCACACTGTGCCGCATAGGAATGGACAAAGTACACATACTCATCATCACCAAGGCCGTCAAGCAGCGGACATTCCCTGTTCTTTATGAGCCTGTTCCAGCCCATGTGGGGAATGTCAAGCCCCTTTGGGGTCATAAGACGCACCTCGCCCTCGATGAGCCCCAAGCCCTCACGCTCCTCAAACTCATACCCCTTTGTAAAAAGCATCTGCATACCAAGGCATATGCCCAGAAGGGGCTTTTTCTGTGCTTCACGGCGGATAAGCTCCACAAGCCCCGCCTTTTCAAGCTTATCCATTGCTGCGGGGAATGCTCCCACTCCGGGGAGTATCAGCTTGTCCGCATTTTCTATCTGCACAGGGTCATTGGTGAGCAGGGCATCAACGCCTAAGTATTCACAGGCATTCTTTACGGAGAAGATGTTCCCCGCACCGTAGTCTATTATCGCTATCATATTATTCCTCGTCATACTTCGTGGTATCACAGACAGAAAGCATCATCGCTCCTGTGGTCTAAAGCACGCCCTTGGTGGAAAGTGTCTCACTGCTCTCTATTCTCACAGCCGCCTTCAGGGAATGGGCAAGAGCCTTGAAAAGTGCCTCTATCTTGTGGTGATCGTTTGCACCGTAAAGGCATTTCAGATGCAGCGTGATACCCGCATTAAAGGCAAACGCCCTCATGAACTCCTCCGTAAGGAAATTGTCGAACTGCCCTGTGGACTGATTTGCATAGGTGCAGTCGTAAACCAGATAGGGGCGGTTTGATATGTCCAGGGAGCAGAAGCCCAGCGCCTCATCCATGGGCACATAGAAGCTGCCGTAGCGGGCTATGCCCTTTGCATCCCCAAGTGCAGCCCTGAATGCCTGCCCCAGTACGATGCCTGTGTCCTCCACGCTGTGGTGACCGTCCACATACAGATCCCCGTCGCACTTGACATCAAGGTCAAATCCGCCGTGTACGCAAAAAGCCGTCAGCATATGGTCAAAAAAGCCAATGCCCGTATCAATGCTGTACTTGCCGCTGCCGTCAAGGTCTATCTTTACGTGTATCTTTGTTTCCTTAGTTTCTCTGCTTATTTCCGCTGTTCTCATATCGCACCTCATATGGTCGAAAGGATGTCCTCAAACTCCTTAAGGAATATCTCGTTCTCTTCCTCTGTGCCCGCTGTTATGCGCAGGTAATTTCCAAGGCAGCGCACTGCTACGTCACGCTCTGCCAGCCTCTGTGCAATGAGCCTTGACTTAGCCGAGCGCACCAGCACAAAGTTTGTCACACTGTCAAAGACCTTCTCCACATCAAAGTAGTGGTCTGTCATGTCATACAAGGCGGTGTACAGAGCCCTGCGGCTGTCTGTTATCCTTTGGGTGTGCTCCCTTATCATCTCCGGATGGGCGAATACAGCAGTCACCGCCGCCTGTGTCAGCCCGTTCACATTGTAGGGGGAGCGCACCGCACGGAGTATCCTGGTTATCTCCCTGTCTGCCACCGCAAAGCCGCACCGCAGGGAGGCAAGCCCCATATTCTTCGAGCAGGTCTTCAGCACGATAAGGTTGTCGTAGTCCTTAACATCCCCTATCACAGACTCATCCCAGAAGTCCATATATGCCTCATCGACTATGCAAAGGCAGGAAACGCTCTTTACAAGCCGCAGCACATCCTGTCTGCGAACTCCCAGGGATGTGGGATTGCAGGGGTTTGAGAATATGACCGCCTTTATGTCGCTGCCGCTGCACTGCTCCACCACCTTGCCGATGTTTATCTTGAAATCATCGTCCTTGGGAAGGGATGTGACCTTAAGCTCCGCTATGCGCCCGTAAAAGGCATACATGGAAAAATCCGGGGAGAGGGTCAGCACCGTGTCCCCCTTTTCAAACAGGGAGGTAAGTATAAGTGATATGAGCTCATCAGAGCCGTTGCCCGGTGTGACCATATCCGCATCTGCACCGTAATACCCGGCAAATGCGTTTATCATCCCGTGAGCCGTAGGGTCGGGGTAGCGGTTGAATGCCACCCCTTCCAGCGCCCTCATTATCTCCTCCCGCAGCACACCTTGTGTGTCAAAGCAGGATTCGTTGGAGTCGAGGCGTATCCTGCATGATGTCTCAGGCTCGACGATGAGATCAACGCCCCTGAGCTTCTTCGGACTATCAAAAGACATTGTGTTTCCCCTTGTGCTTCTTAGCTGTCAAACCGCACTGCTATGGCATTTGCGTGTGCGGTGAGCCCCTCCTTGTTGGCAAGGGCGATAATGTCATCCTTTGCTTCAAGGAGCGCTGCCTCGGTATAGTAGATAAACTGAGAGCGCTTGGTAAAGCTGTTTACAGACAGAGGCGAGAAGAACCTTGCAGTGCCGGATGTGGGCAGAACGTGGTTGGGTCCTGCGTAGTAGTCACCCAGAGGCTCGGAGGAGTATCTGCCCAAAAATACGGAGCCCGCATTGTCGATAAGCCCCACATACTGGAGAGGATTTTCAACCTCAAGCTCTAAGTGCTCGGGGGCAAGGGAATTGGCAAGGGCTATGGCTTCCATAAGGGTATCAACGACGATCACTGCGCCGTGATCATCAATGGATGTGCGGATGATGTCCTTTCTTTCAAGGTACTGCATCTGACGCTCGATCTCCGCCGATGTCCTGTCCGCAATGTCCTCGCTTGTAGTGATGAGTATGGCGCTTGCCATTTTGTCATGCTCCGCCTGTGACATAAGATCCGCTGCAAGGCATACGGGATCTGCCTTGTCATCCGCAATGACCAGCACCTCGGAGGGACCTGCCACGCTGTCTATATCCACCTTTCCGTAAAGGAGCTTCTTTGCGGTGGCAACGAATATGTTGCCGGGGCCTACTATCTTGTCCACACGGGGTATGGTATCAGTGCCAAGTGCCATAGCGGCTATGGCCTGTGCTCCACCTGCCAGGAACACCCTGTCCACTCCCGTGAGAGCGGCAGCGGTCATTACAGCGGGATCGGGAGTGCCGTCCTTGCGGGGAGGGGTCATCATGATTATCTCCTTTACCCCGGCTATCTTTGCGGGCACAGCACACATGAGCACCGTAGAGCACAGGGGCGCTGTGCCTCCGGGAACGTACAGCCCCACCCTTTCAAGAGGGCGCACACGCTGACCCAGTATGCAGCCATTATCCTTCATGTCAATAAAGGACTGCTCCTTCTGCCTGCTGTGAAAGTCAGTGATGTTCTCTATTGCTCCAAGCATAGCCTGCACAAAGGCAGGATCGTTCTCATTCCCGTAGTCAAGGGCGTTGTTTATCTCCTCACGGGGCACCTCGTAGTATGCGGGGAGCTTGCCGTCGAATTTAAGGGTATAATCCTTTACAGCCTCGTCTCCACGGGCTTTAACATTGTCTATGATGTCGGATACTATCTCGGAGATCCTTTTGTCGGTGTCGCCGTTGCGCTTTTCCACCTCTGCGAGAAAGTCCTTCTCTGCCTTTCCGTCGGCTATGATCTTTCTTATCATTTTTCCAACTCTCTTTCTATCTCCCCAAGGAGCTTTTCTATTTCTTCACGTCTGAGTTTAAGACTTACTGTATTTGCAATGAGCCTTGCGGAAATGGGGCATATGAATTCAAATACCTCAAGGCCGTTTTCCTTCAGGGTGGTGCCTGTTTCCACAATATCCACAATGGCGTGGGACAGTCCCAAAAGGGGTGCCAGCTCAACGCTGCCCTCTATCTTGACTATGTCCACATCCATATTCTTCTTCTCAAAGAACGCCCTTGCGATGTTGGGGTACTTTGTGGCAATGGTGCGGATATGGCTGCCCTCGTAGAAGTTATCCCCCTTTTTGCCTGCAAGGGCAAAACGGCAGCGTCCGAAACGCAGATCCAGGAGTTCAAAAAACTTGCCGTTCTGCTCCATGATGGTATCCTTGCCCACAACGCCCAGATCGCACACACCGTTCTCCACATAGGTTATGACATCTGCGGCCTTTGCCAGTACCACTTCCATATCATCCCCCACAGGGAGTATGAGGCGGCGTCCCTTTTCGTGAACAGCCGTGCAGTCATAGCCTATCTTTTCAAGCAGTGCCACAGTGTCCTTTTCAAGGCGCCCCTTTGTCAGAGCTATGCGCAGGGGGCGTTTATTGTTCCTGTTTTCCATGATATCCCCCTTATATATTCTCTGTAACGACAGTGTCCGTTACTGTGTCTATGCGCTTTATACCCTTGCTCCTTGCGTATTCACGCACATCGCCGAGGTCGCCGAACAGTGCGCTCTCTGCCCGCAGCCCCTGTGCCGTCAGAGCCTTTATATGGGTAAGCGCTTCGGGTATATGGGCGCTGTCGCCGTATACGATGACATCCACGGGCTTCACGCTGTAATCAGCATATTTCATCTCAGCCCTGGCAACAGAGTCGGTGTTCACCGCAAAGCCCGTTGCAGGCATATCCAGTCCGAACTCGCTCAGAAGCCTGTCATATCTGCCTCCGGAGAGCACCGCATCCCCTACATCCTCGATGTAGCCCTTTACGACTATGCCTGTGTAGTAATCCATACGGTTCACAAGCCCCAGGTCAACGGTTATCTCGCCGCTGTAGCCCAGCGCCTTTGCCTGAGCGTATATATCCTCCAGCTCCGCCAGGGCATTCTCCGCCTCGGCATTGTCCGCCCCTGTCAGGAGACGTGCCTTCTCAAATACCTCCTCGCCGCCGAAGAGCCTGGGCAGCTGCCTGAGTGCTGCCGCATCCGCCGGGTCGTCGATGCTGTCCAGCAGATCCCCCAGTGCCGGGAAATTCTTGAATTCGATAAGGGAGCGGATCTCCTCCTTGGTGTCTGCATCGCAGTCAAGGCGGGATAAAAGTGCCTTGAAAAAGCCGATATGCCCCAGTTCAAGGCGGGAGGAGCCTGTCTTGAAGGAATCCAGTGCTTCAAGAGCCTCGGAGAGCATTTCAAGATCCGCACGCCTGTCAGCGCTGCCTATTATCTCAATGCCTGTCTGACGTATCTCGTCACGGCGCCCCCTCATGCTGGGGCGATTGCGGTACACGCTCTGTGAGTAGCAAAGCCTTATAGGCAGCTCCTGAGCCGCAAGGCGGGTAGCCGTCATGCGTGCTATGGGCATGGTGGAATCGGGGCGCACCACCATCAGGCGTGCCTTGTTGTCCACCAGCTTGTACATGGTCTCCGGCGGGAAGTAGCGTGACTTCAGGTCAAACACATCGTAGAACTCCAGCCCGGGAGTTACCACCTCGGAAAAGCCCCTCATGGAGAATATCCCCAGAAGCCTGCGCTCAACGGACTTCACTGCGGCACATTCCTCAAAGAGCAGATCCCTTGTTCCCTCGGGAGTGATAAGATCGTATCGGTTCATGTTGAATTCCTCTGCAATTCTTTTATTAGGTAAAGTGTTACCATATTATCAAGGTGACATATGTATAATAACATCTTTCGTCATTTTTGTCAACAACAGTCTGTCATTTTTGGTATAATAGACAATCCGGTTACCGGGAGCCCCCCGTCAGCCGTCAGTGTGACTATTTAGCCCGGTCAACCCCTGCCAGCGTGTCTTGCTTCTTGCTTCTTGCCTCTTGCTTCTATTAGAAGAAACTCATCTGATCCGACTTGGGCAGATCCCCCATAGCCCCTATGGATTCCAGCTTATCCGTAACGGAGCGGCCGATGCCGTTCACGCTCTGCAGCTCCTCAATGGAGCCTATGTTGCCGGACTGCATGGCATCATAGATGTTCTGGGAAACGTTCTCACCCACGCCTGATACGGATACGAAGGGGATCCTCAGCTTTCCGTCCTCCACCAGAAATTTTGTGGCATGGGACTTTCTTATGTCAACAGGCAGGAACTCATAGCCCCTTGCCATCATCTCATTGACTATAAGGAGCATATCATACATACCCTTTTCCTTGGCGGTCTTGGAGGGGTTCTCCTCCAGCTCCTTCATCTTCGCCTTCACGCCTTGCCGTCCCATCATGACCACCTCCGCATCAAAGTCCTCACCACGGACGGTGAACACAGTGGCATAGAATTCAAGGGGATAGTACACCTTGAACCACGCCAGCTTGTTTGCCGCAATGACATAGGCGGCAGCATGGGCCTTCGGGAACATATACTTGATTTTAAGGCAGGATTCTATATACCATTCCGGTACATCGTGATCCCTCATCTCCTGCTTCATGTCCTCGGTCAAGAGCTTGGGTGCCTTGCCCTTACGGGTCATTTCCATTATCTTGAAGGAAAGCCCCGGATCCATGCCGTGATAGATGAGATATGTCATTATGCCGTCACGGCAGCCTATTACCTCGGATATGGTGCATATGCCCTCCTTGATGAGATCCTGGGCATTGCCAAGCCACACGTCCGTGCCGTGGGAA
>DGXE01000048.1 GCA_002395525.1 Ruminococcus sp. UBA4240 | reverse complement strand
TTGTTTACTCATTCAAATACCGTGACAAGCAGAACAATTACACTTGACAAGCCCCTCAAAATCTGCTAAAATGAAATGGAATAATGTCATTAGCTGAACAAAGGGCGGTGAAGTGATGAAAAATGTGATAGGTGTATGTGCAGCCCACATAGACGGGGAGCTTACAAGGGACTTTATCCGTGAGATCTCCGACAGGGCATATGAGCTGGGGTACAAGGTCTTCGTGTACATCGCCTCGGACGACATATACTACGAAAACAACATCCCCCTTAACCAGTGCAGACTGTTCGACACCATAGACTACGACCGCCTTGCAGGGCTTGTTATCATGAGCGAGACCCTGAAGGACGAGGTGCTTATCAGAAAGCTCATTGACGAGGCTCACAGCCGGGACATATTCGCCGTCAGCGTTGACCGGTATGAGGACAACTGCTTCAACGTGGTGTTCAACTACAGGGACGCATTTGAACATATTGTCGATCACGTCATCACCGTCCACGGCTGCAAGGTCATCAACCTTGTGGCGGGTATGCGCGGCAACGAGTTTTCCGACGAGCGCATAGAGTGCTGCCGCCGTGTAATGGCGATGCACGGACTGGAGCTGGAGGATGACCGCATACTCTACGGAGATTTCTGGGTGGCACCTACGGAACGGGCTATGGATGAGTTTCTCACCAGCGGCAAGCCGCTGCCGGATGCCTTCATCTGCTGCAACGACACCATGGCAATGACCGTGTGCGACAAGCTGCGCTCCTACGGGTACAAGGTACCCGATGATGTCATCGTCACAGGCTTTGACGGCATATATGAGGAGAGGTTCCACACCCCCAGGCTCACCACAGCCATTCAGGACGTGGGGGCAGCGGCGGCTGTATGTGTGCGCACCATAGACGATGCCGTCCACGGGCGTCCCACGGAGGAAATGGAGCTTATAGAGCACAAGCCGGTGCTGGGGCAGTCCTGCGGCTGCATGGGCTCAGATTTTTCGGGTCTTTCCGACCAGGTGACACATCTTTTTGAAATAATGAACCGCAGCAAGAGTGTTGACAGCTTTATGGCCACTATGGACAACGGGGTGAGCAACTCCGACAGCCTTGTGGATACCGCAGGGTGCATAATAAAGTATGCCATGCACTTCGGCTACAAGTACTATGCCCTGTGCCTTGAAAACACATACATGAAGGCAAACGACGACTACGGCCTTTACCTTGAAAACGACGACCTTGACTCGGAAAAGAAGCTCATAATGAGCGAGAGCCTTGACGGGAATGTCACTCCCCCCTACTATGCGGCAAAACTCTTCTCCTTCGAGAAGGCACTTGAGGAATACAGCACCTTCATCTTCTGGGAGCTGAACATACAGCAGAGGTACATAGGATACGGCGTGTCCGCCCTGTCCACAGGCATTGACGGCACCGGCGGGAACATGGATCTGCGCAACTTCGGCAAGTATGTGACAAATCTCAACCACTCCCTTGATGTGGCAAACAGCCGTGCCATAATGAAAAAGGTGATACGCAAGCTGAGATCCCTTTACATAAGGGATCACACAGGGCTCCTCAACCGCCACGGCTTCTACGAGCTGGTGGGGGAGATATGCAAAAAGGCAGAGCCCGACGACTTCATGCTCCTTGTGTCCATTGATATGGACGGCTTGAAGACCATCAACGACAGCTACGGCCATGCGGAGGGGGATATTGCCATCAATGCGGTCGTGGCGGCTCTGCGCACGCTGGAGAACGACAGAACCATCTGCGCCCGCTTCGGCGGAGATGAATTCACCGTTGCCTGCATCACCGACGAGGATCCGGGGGTACACGCCCTCTCCCTTACGGAACGTGTGAAGGCGGAGATAAACAGATTCAACGAAACCTCCGGCAAGCCCTACAAGGTGGGCATAAGCACGGGCTATTCCTGCGCAAAGGCATCCCCTGCCCCGGACATGGATGCCCTTATCCGCAATGCGGACAACATGATGTATGCGGAGAAATCCACACATTCCGACAGCCGCTATGCATCATACTTCGTTTAAGCCAATCAATACAGCAGAGGGCTTCACGCTTTCTGCCGATCAGGAGGATATTATGGTAGTAATAGAAATGGAAAACGGCGGTATCATCGAGCTGGAGCTTGACAGCACCGCAGCTCCCATCACCGTGGAGAACTTTGAAAAGCTGGTGAACGCCCACTTCTACGACGGGCTCATCTTCCACCGTGTCATAAGCGGCTTTATGATACAGGGGGGCTGCCCCGACGGCACAGGCATGGGCGGCCCCGGCTGGCACATCAAGGGCGAGTTTGCGGATAACGGCGTAGCAAACCCCATAAAGCACACAAGGGGCGTTATCTCCATGGCAAGGGCTATGGATCCCGACAGTGCAGGCTCCCAGTTCTTCATCATGCACGCCGATGCCCCCTATCTTGACGGCAAGTATGCCGCCTTCGGCAAGGTAGTCAGCGGAATGGATGTGGTTGACGGCATAGCCGCAGTCCCCACGGACTACAACGACCGCCCCAGGGAAGAGCAGAAGATAAAGCGCATCTACATCAAGTAAGGCGGGAAGTTCACACATGAAAAAAAGCCTGCTTGACAGCATTGGCGATGAGAAAAAGGAGCAGCTCTCCGAGGAGCTCCACAGGGAGAGCCTTGAAAGCCTTGAACAGGCAAGAGCCGATGAGGAGAAGCGCCGCAGCTATGAAAACAAGCTGAGGCAGCAGCGGCTGGAGCTTATGAAGCTCAAACAGGGCATCATAGATGAGGAGGAGCTGCCAAAGGAGGAGACCCCTCCCCCAAAGGAATACACCTTTTGGGAAAAGGCGGGGAACTTCTTCTACCACAACAAGGCATACCTTATTGCGGGGGCTGTGGCAGCGGCATTCCTTATATTCCTGGCGGCTGACTACATGAAAGCCGAGCGCCCCGATGTTTCGGCACTGTTCATCGCGCAGGACGATCAGATGATGTACTATGCCAATGAGCTGACCGACGGCTGGAGCCCCTATGTCCCCGATTACAACAAGGACAGAAAGCACATCGCAAAGCTGTACTATGTCCCCGCAGAGCACGGCGATTCCCCGGCGGATCAGTACCTGGCACAGAGCGACTCCACAAAGCTGCTGGGGGAATTCCAGTCCGGGAACACCATCATCATCATAGGCACCAAAGAGATCTATGAGAAATTAGGGCTTACGGAAGGCGTATTTGCGGATGCAAGGGAGCTGTTCCCCGGGGATGAGAACGCTTCCGAGCTGGGCTATGCCTTCGGAGGAACGGATCTTGCCGCCCTCATGGGATATGAGGGCATGGACACAAAGGATCTCATAATATCCTTCAGAAAGCCCCAGAAGACCTTCGGCATGAGCGAAGAGAAAATGCAGGAGAATTTTGACCATGCGGTGGAGTTCTTCCGTGCATACCTTGCAGAACACCGCACAGAGAACCAAACAGAGACCCAAAACTAACACAAGAGAGAGGATACCAATGATAACATTATTCACAGCAGCAGCAAATGCACAGGACCCCACTGCAATGACAGGCTACAGCATCGGCTCCTTCGTACTTATGATCGTGGTGGTCATCGCCATGTACCTTATCATGTTCCTGCCCCAGCGCAAGAAGGAAAAGGCACAGAAGCAGATGAGGGACAACATACAGGTGGGTGATGAGATAGTCACCATCGGCGGCATCATCGGCTTTGTACTGAGAAAGGACGATGAGAACGAGTGCGTTGTCATCGAAACCGGCGGCGACCGCAGCAAGATAAGGGTGAAGCTGTGGGCAGTCTCCGACAACCTGACTCAGCACGACGCAGAAGAAGAGCTTGGCAAGAAGAAGTAACACGCAAGGGGGAAAGAATGTCTTTCCCCCTTTATGCACCCTATGACCTTTTAGAAGGTGATCTTATGTACAATATCTACCAGATATTCATCATGACAGCCCTTATATCCTTTATGGGCTTCTGTCTGGAGGAGGTGTGGCTGTGTGCCACAAAGGGCTATATCGACAACCGCAACATGAACACACCCTTCCTGCTGGGATACGGCCTGGCGGTGGTGGGGATGTACTATGTCATCGGAACGCCCCATGATATGCGCTTTCTGTGCATATTCCCCATCGAGGGCAGCCGCAGCTACGTGCTCATCTGCTATGCGGTGACCACAGGCCTGCTGGTGAGCCTTGGGGAAATGCTTCTTGGCACCCTCACGGAGAAGATATCCGGGGTGGTGTGGTGGAATTACACCTGGATCCCCCTGCACGTTACAAAATACACCTCCGTGCCTACAAGCATAGGCTTTGCCCTTATCATCACCCTTTTCATGGATCAGTGCTTTGACCCGGTGATGGAGGTCATCTCCCGCATATCCCCGGACACAGCACGGAATGCGGGCATAATACTCATAAGCCTTATAACACTGGACTTCGTGGTGTGCATGAACAAGATCCGCAAAACAGGCCACCTGAACATAACCTGGCGGTATGAGCCCCATGTCCTCAAGGGATACATCAAGAAGTAACACTGACCCTCCCCCGTACTCACGGAGGAGGGTCTTATTCAGCCGAGCAGAACAGCCGCCGCTATGCCCGCCCCTGCCACGATTATGCACAGGGCGATGGCAAAGCCCAGTATACAGCAGGTGGAGGCGTTGCGGTCAAAGACATAGCCCTTTTTGCGGTTTATCCGCACCTCCACTTCACGGTCAGGGACATAGATGTTCTCACGGAATGCCACCTCTGCCGGGAATGCGTTCATATATTCATCCCCGTCCACATAGTAGAACACACGGTCAAAATCCGCCCCGTCCCAGGTCTTGCGCTCAATGCGGGCAAACTGAGCCACAGTCTTCTCCGTGCGCATGAGCCGCACAAATGCCCATATGAAGAACAGCATGAGAAACAGCACCAGCAGGGCGCATATCCCCAGCACTATCATCATTATGATGTGTATATCAAGGCCGAATATGAAGAGCAGCAGCAGTATTATCACTATGGCGATGACTGCGGAAAGCCAGCGCATATTATCACTCCCTCACAACAGGGGCAGTCTCCCCCTCCGGGGCTTCAAACCCGTCGCACATATACTTCACCGTCTTGTGCACCAGCGCCTCGATAAGGGTGCCCTCCGGGGTGTACTCGGTGGAGAGTATCTTCCCGGTGTCGGTGATGGTGCTGATAAGATCCCCACGGTCATAGGGGATGAGCAGGCGCATTCTGGTCATATCCTCCGGCAGAGCCTTTGCAATGGCGGCAAGGAGCTTGTCAAAGCCCTTCCCCGTGACAGCACATATCTTCACGGTGTCGCTGCTGTCGGGGATGTTCTCCGCCCCCCCTGCCTTGTCGCATTTGTTGAGGATATGTATGCGGGGTATGTCATCACAGCCAAGGTCTGACAGGAGCTTTGCGGTGACCTCCATCTCCTCCCTTGCGGTGGGGGATGAAATGTCTATGACATTGAGGATTATGTCCGCATTTGCCGCCTCTTCAAGGGTGCTGTGGAAGGCATCCACCAGCTCATGGGGCAGCCGCCTGATAAGCCCTACCGTGTCGGACAGCAGCACGCTGCGGCCGTCGGGGAGCTCTATCGCCCGTGAGGTCACGTCAAGGGTGGCAAACAGCTTGTCCTCGCTTAAAACCCCCGCATCCGTCAGGGCGTTGAGGAGGGTGGACTTCCCCGCATTGGTGTAGCCCACTATGGCGCAGGTCTGCACATTGTCCTTTTTGCGGCGGGCACGGATAAGGTCACGGTGGCGGCGGATATCCTCAAGATCAGCCTCAAGCTGCTCTATCCTGCGGCGGATATGGCGCCTGTCGGTCTCCAGCTTAGATTCACCGGGGCCTCTCGTGCCTATGCCGCCTCCAAGCCTTGACAGGGCGATCCCCTTCCCCGCAAGGTGCGCCAGACGGTACTTCTGCTGGGCAAGCTCCACCTGTATGCGCCCCTCGGCAGATGCCGCCCGCATGGCGAATATGTCAAGTATAAGGGTGGTGCGGTCTATGGTGTGTACATCCGTTGCATCCTCGATGTTCCTCACCTGATTTGTGGTAAGCTCCGTATCGAATATGAGCAGCTCCGCCCCGCTTGACTGGGCGTATGCCGCCAGCTCCTCCAGCCTGCCGCTGCCGATATATGTGGCAGTGTCGGGATAGGGGCGCTTCTGCAGTATAGTGCCGATGCACTCAGCCCCTGCGGTCTTTGCAAGCTCCTCAAGCTCCGCAAGGGAGACCTCGGCATCGAATTCCCCGGTATCAACGGTTATTAGTATGGCTCTGGGAGCGTGTATATCGTTCTCGTGCATAAATGCTCCTTTCGGATGCTGTCGATAGCGTTTTAAGTCATCTGACCTCTATTTTAACTTATAGCAGCAGAAATGTCAATAGACATAATCAAGTGATCCGGATCAGCTTTCCCCGCCATTTACTATATCGCAAAGCGGGATAAGCCTTATTTTGTCATTTTCATCTGCAAGTGCTGTCAGTTTATCATCAAATCCGGATTCTGAAAACAGATAGTACCATACTTCGGACTTCTGCTTCACTTCCTCAAGCTTTGCCTCCGTATCAAGGTATTCGGCAAAAGTAAAGGGACGTCCTTTGAATTTGCATTCACCGATGATGTATTTATCGGCTTTGTCATTTACCGCAAGCAGGTCGATCTCGGTCTCCGCCTTTTCTATGCTTTCTTTCCTGCGTACTGTGGTCTTCCCCCACCATCTGCCGAGCTTAGAATACCTGAAAGGCAGCTCTCTTTTCCGCTGTAGTCTGCCCATATATTGCCTGCATATCTCCTCAAAGGCAAGAGATGAGAATTCGTGGAGATGCGGCTTCACAGCATATTCAAACACACCGTCCACATCGCCTGATTCCAGTTCCGAATAATTCGTAAATACAAATGAATACCAGAATCTGAAAAAGCTGTCTGTAAGGCTGTACAGCCCTCTGTTGGCATTTGCCTGTTCCTTTACACCGCTGTCGATCGGGAACTCCCGTTTGATGATACCCAGCTCCACAAGGTTCTTAAGATACACGCTTGTCTTTGATGTATCTTCGATAAGGGACTTTGTGCGTATATCGTTCAGCCTCGTATTTCCCAGTGCCACAGCCTCGATAACAGAATTATACACGGTGGTCTCACGCAGCTCCTGTCTGAGGAGAAATTCCACTTCGCTGTACAGCGTGGAGCCCTTCGTAAGGATCTTCTTTTTTATGTTATCACTTAAAGATATTTCCGGATCAAATTGTTTGAGATAATGCGGTATCCCACCCAGAGCAGAATATGCCATCACCTTATCTCTGTCGGAAAAGCCGGGAAGGAACTTCATGGCATCATAGAAATCCATTTCCGTCATCTTGTATATACCGGTGGCACGTCCATACAGAGGATTCTTCTCCGAAAGCAGTTCCTTTTCAATAAAGCTCATGGAACTGCCGCAGAGAACTATCATTATATTCTCATCCTTCAGTTTTTCATCCCAGAGGTTTTGCAGGATCGACGGGATGGATGCATTGCCCTTGCACATATATGGGAATTCATCCATTATCACAAGCTTTTTTCCGCCGTAGGGCAGATCGGGGATATTGGAAAGCGCCTGCTCCCAGTCGGAAAACTCACTTATGAACCTTGATGCGGGTATCCCTTCACGGAACATTTTTTCGGAGAAGTTTCTCAGCTGCAGCCTATCAGTACATTCCCTGCACGAGAAGAAAATATGTTCCTTGCCTTTGCAGAATTCACGCAATGTCTCGGTTTTGCCTATCCTTCTGCGGCCATACAGCACCACAAGCTGTCCGCCGGGTGAATTGTATCTGTCCTCAAGGAACGCCAGTTCCTGTTCTCTTCCTATAAACATGTCACACCTCTAATCGTGATTTGTCTAATCGTGATTAGATATTATTATACACCCTGTGAGGACATTTGTCAAGAGGATCTGCAAAAAAGGCTGTTACCATTATGTAATAATATGTACAGAATATTGCGAATATTATATATATGTTGTAAATCCCTCCGATTATTTGGACAAATTATTAATCAAATTGCCAATTGAATCGACCCGTGGATTGTGCTATACTGTATATACGTAAAACTGTATTCCGGATTATCCATGGAGATGATAATATGAAAAAGAAAAAGACAATGCTTGCTGTGGCGGCTGCCGCAGCTCTGAGCATAATACTGTCCTCAGTGCCGGGTGCTTTTGCAGCGGAAAACAACCCTGCATATACCGCTACTACCACCGTTGAGGAAACAACAACAACTACTACCAACTGGAACACCATTGCTATTACAGCAGGAGAAGGGGGAAAATTCGAGGACAACAAAGGAACTGCTGTCACTGCAAAACCTGCTTCTGACTCCACAACCGTGGTAAAGAAGATACTGGAAATAGAGGACGATTCCTCTATCCCCGCTGCTTCCTTTACCATAACAGCCACTGCGGGAGCTGCCATAGACGGAGATGCCACACACCTTGCAGTCAAGGCAGGGCCTGATCCTACTAAGATAAAATGGCAGGCAGTGGACGTAGAACAAGATTCCGGCTCCTACAAATTTACTACTGCTACGGGTACCCAGACCACCGGTAACGCCGGAACTGTTACCTATGCCGCCAACAACCCAAAAGGCGATGTATCAGGTGTTACAGCAGGCTCCCCTATCACTACTATCACCGATGACAATGTGCTGATTTCCGCAGGCGACACCAGCACCTATTACGCCGAAAAGGAAGTACAGCTTGACTTTTCCGGCTGTGTATTCACCGAACCGGGCGTATACCGCTACATCCTCACCGAGACCGGCACAAACACAGGTGTTACCAATGATACAACAGGTGTTGTTGATGGTAAGCCTACCCGCACCCTTGATGTATACGTAGAGGATGCGACCTATTACACAAAGAATGCCGATAACAAATTCATCATTAACCCCAAGCTTGCCATTACAGGCTATGTAATGTATGTAGGCACTCAGACAACTGCACCCTTGAAAGCCGAAGGCACAACCGGCAGTGCAACCACTCTTGAGGACGGCACTACCTCCGTCACACCCAACGGTGCAGAGGTGGCAAGCGCTCCCAAGTCCGTCGGCTTCATAAACAAGTACGAAACCAACAAGCTGAAGATAACAAAGACCGTCACCGGCAACCAGGGCTCCAGGGATCAGTACTTTAAGTTTACACTTAAATCAGATACTGCTTCAATCCCCAATGATGCTGTGTTCTATGTATCCAAAGACACAACCGAAACAAATATTTCCAATGATCTTACAGCTTTAAACAGTGCTACCAGTTATGCTGTCGAAACTATCAATACCAAAAACAAGTTCACCGAACTCACAGGCACATATGCAAATCTTGATGCAACAAAGATTTTAGGTGTCTTCACAGGCTCACAACTTAAAGCAGGCGTGGATTTCTACCTCCAGCATGACCAGTACATCACCGTGACAGGTCTGCCCACAGGTATTGGCTACACCGTCACAGAGGTCGGCGAGGACTACAAGGTGTCCTACACCGCAGCCGCAGGCACTGACAAAATCACCACAGATGTACTGAATACCACATCAGGAGAATATACGGGCGATCCCATCACCGCTTCCAACCAGACTGGTTCAGTATCAGCCACTGACAGCAACCTCCGTGCAGACGCACAGGTAGACTTCACCAACACCAAGGAGGGCGTTATCCCCACCGGTGTGATCCTGTCCGTTGCAGCCCCCGTCATCATAGGCATAATTGCCGCAGCGGGCATAATCGCCATATTCATGAGGAAGAGGCGCAAGGCTGACTAAGCCCTCACCCGCATAATACACAAAAAAAGCCCCGGAATCCGGGGCTTTTTCTCTTTTGGCGATGTCCTGCCGCAAAAGCCGCTGTGGTAAAGCAGGGCGGCAGGGGAGGGCGATTTTGTTACCGAATTTTAACTCATTGGGGTGTTGATTTTTACCGCCCGCTATTGTATAATAGTTTTACGCCTTTTTAAGGGCGTATCCATTGCAGTAAAGGTCGGTGTGCCATGACAGTAACAAGACGGAAAAAGGAAAAGACCGGCCTTAAATTCAGATTTGCCTTTGTGCTGCTGTTTGCACTGGCGAGCTTTGCCGTGGCATTTGTGAAGTATATGCAGTCCGCCCCGGACGATCCCCTTGCGGAAAGGGTCATCTACACCGAGGCTCCCGCCCCCGTCACGGAGGAGACTGTCCCCCCGAGGGCTGTCACAAACCCTGTGCCCGAATGTGAGCCCCTTGACGACAGCTATCTCGACAGCTGCTTTTTCGCCGGGGATTCGCTGATAGTGGGGCTTTGCGACTACGGCTTCATCCCCCCGGAGAACATGGCGGCAAAGGTGGGGCTGAATGCAGTCACCATAAACAGCGAATCCATCGTGGAGGCGGACGGCACCGAATTCACCGCCGCCGCCAAGATAAACCTCATGCGCCCGGAGAACCTGTACATCCTGCTGGGGATGAACCTGCTTGACAGGTACACCCCGGATCAGATGCTCGCCTCCTACGGGGACTTTGTGGACAGCATCAGGGTGGAGAACGTGAACATATACGTTATCTCCGTGCCCCCGGTCACAGCCGCAAGGGAAACGGACGAGGTCTCCCCGGTGCTCAATTCCGACATAGACAAATTCAATTCCGCACTGTTAAAATTTGCCACGGACAGAGGTCTGGGCTTTCTGGATCTCAACTCCGCCCTGAAGGGCAGTGACGGCCGCCTCCCGGAGGAGCTGGCGGAGGCTGACGGTATGCACTTCAAAAAAGCGGCATACACGGTAATGAAAGAGTATATCCTCACTCATGTGATGAGATAGCCTGCAACGGCAATACCTGCAAAAGCAATGCAGGAAGAGAAAGATAAGAGAAGGTAGAGAACAATGAAAGACACAAGGATCCTTGCGGCGGCATTTGCTGTGCTGCTGCTGGGGGGCTGCAGCGGGGAAGGTGCCCCCTCAGACACCCCTGCGACCACATCGGAAACGGCTCTTGCGGCTGTGACGGAGAGCCTTTCCGCCGAAGCAGCCTCCCCGACCGAGGCAACTGCGGATGAGACATCCGCTGATGAGACAGCTGCACAGGACACCACGGAGGAAACGACAGCGGAGACCGCCGCAGTAGAGCCTGTTGACGGCTCTGTGTGCAAGGCTGTTGCCCTTGCGGTGATGGATGCGGTGGAATTCCCCTCCATGGCGGAGGCAGGGGCTGACCGCATAGGCAGCTACCTGGACTGTGACCTGTCCCAGGCGGCGGATTTCGCCATGTATATATGCGGCTCCGGGGGCTTTGCGGATGAGATATTCATCGTCAGCAAGGAGGGAGTGGACATCAATGCGGTGGAGGATGCCATGAACGCCCGCATCGACTCCCGCATAAACGACTTTGAGGACTACGATCCCAACGAGGTGAAAAAGCTGGAGGCGCTCCAGCTCCTTGAAACCGACGGCTACTTCATGTACGCCGTCAGCAGCGATGCGGACAAATGCATTGACACTGCGGCACAGATGCTGAAATGACAACACGGGGGAAGGGGCACACAATGCCCTTCATTCCCCCGTTTTTCTTTTTTTCAAAAAACTACTTTACAAAAGCGGAAAAATAGTGTAAAATGATAGGGATAAATCTATACGATTCTGGGGGTATACTATGTCAGAAGGCAAAAAATACAGGCGAGTGCTTCTGAAGCTCAGCGGCGAGGCACTTGCAGGGAACAAGAAAACAGGGCTTGACTACAGTGTCATAACTCCTATCTGTGCGGCAATAAAGAAATGCGCCGAGGCAGGAGTGCAGATGGGCATTGTGGTAGGCGGCGGCAACTTCTGGAGGGGCCGCTCCTCCGGCGCAATGGACAGGACAAGGGCAGACCACATCGGTATGCTCGCCACTACCATGAACGCCCTTGCAGTGGCTGACGTGCTGGAATCCATGGGCATTGTGGTGAGAGTGCAGACAGCTATCTCCATGCCCCAGGTGGCAGAGCCCTACATCCGCAACAAGGCCATGCGCCACTTTGAGAAGGGGCGTGTAGTCATATTCGGCTGCGGCACCGGAAACCCGTTCTTCTCCACGGACACCGCATCAACTCTGCGTGCGGCGGAGATAGAGGCGGATATCGTTCTCAAAGCCACTATGGTGGACGGGGTATACGACAAGGATCCCAACAAGTACCCCGATGCTGTGAAGTTCGACAGGCTCACCTTCAACGACATCATCGTGAAGAACCTGCAGGTAATGGACAGCACCGCTGCCACCATGTGCAAGGACAACAACCTCCCCATACTTGTATTTGACCTCTCCGACCCGGAAAACATCTACCGTGCCTGCATGGGCGAATCCGTAGGCACTATCGTAGTCCCCGAATGATCTTACTGTAAAGGAGCATGAACATGAACGAGCTTATTGAATCCACCAAGCAGAAAATGGAAAAATGCATAAACTCCCTTTCAAGGGAGTACACCACCATAAGAGCAGGCAGAGCCAACCCCGCCGTGCTTGACAAGGTACAGGTGGACTACTACGGCACCCCCACCGCCATAAATGCCCTTGCCTCCGTAAACGTACAGGAGGGGCGCACCCTTGTCATCACCCCCTGGGACAAGAACTCCCTGAAAGCTATTGAAAAGGCGATACTTGCATCTGATATAGGCATAAACCCCACCAACGACGGCACATCCCTCCGCCTTACCTTCCCCCAGCCCACCGAGGAGCGCAGAAAGGAACTGGTAAAGCAGGTAAAGCACTATGCCGAGGAAGCAAAGGTAACTGTCCGCAATGCCCGCCGTGATGCCATGGACAAGCTCAAGGCAATGAAGAAGAACGGTGAGGTCACCGAGGACGATCAGAAGGATCTGGAAAAGCAGCTCCAGAAAGCAACCGACAAGGCTGTTGAATCCATAGATGCGGAATGTGCAGCCAAGGAAAAGGAAGTAATGACCGTCTAAGTAAGTAACAGGTAATAAGTAAACTGACGGGGGGCGGCTGCTACTGTCCTCTGTCCTTGCAAAAGGCGGAGCCTTGCAGGAAAAGAGATGACAGGCAATTAGACCTCTCACGGTTCATCCTGCTTCCTGTCTCTTGCTTCCTGCTTCTGATGTGTATGTCTGATATTGATATGAAGATCCCCGTTCATGTGGGGATAATAATGGACGGCAACGGCCGCTGGGCGAAGCTGCGGGGACTGCCCCGCACCGCCGGCCACAAGGCGGGGGCTGAGACCCTGCGCCGTGTGGTAAAGGAGGCAAAGCGCATAGGGATACAGTATCTGTCCCTGTATGCCTTCTCCACGGAGAACTGGAGCCGCCCCGAAAGTGAAGTAAGCACCCTTATGAAGCTCTTTGACAGCTATCTTGACGAGGCAAAGGGCTTTGTGGGGGAGGGCGACCGCATATGGTTCGCCGGGGACAAGTCCCCCTTTCCGGAAAGGCTGCGCACCAAAATGGAGTGCCTTGAACAGGACACCAGGGACTGCGGCGGCTTTAACATCATACTGTGCATGAACTACGGCGGCAGGGACGAGCTTGTCCGTGCTGTACGTGAGATCGCCGCACAGGGTACGCCCCCCGGGGACATCGACGCAGATATGATAGGAAAGCACCTTTTCACCTATCCTGCCCCGGATGCCGACCTTATAATACGCACCTCCGGAGAGATGCGCCTCTCCAACTTCCTTATGTGGCAGAGTGCCTATGCGGAATTCTATTTTACCGACACACTCTGGCCCGATTTTGACGAAAAAGCCTTGAACGCTGCTATTGAGGAATACTCAAAGCGTGGCAGGCGATTCGGAGGAATATAAATGCTCAAACGCATACTGACCGCTGTTATCGGCATTGCCTTCGGCATAGCCGTGGTGGCGATGCACAATACAATAGTCTACCCCATAGTGGTGGCATTAGTTGCGGCTCTGAGCGTGCATGAGCTGCTCACCGCCTGTGAATGCGGGATAAAGAAATTCCCGGTACACTACCTGATGTGCGAGACCTTTGCGCTGCTGCTGCCCATACTCAACTGGTTTGATGGGATACACCTCATCTGGAAGATATTTGCCGGCACGGTGATAGTATTTTTCCTGTTTGCGGGCTTTGTAGCCGACAACAAGAAGCTCCCCTTTTCAAAGCTTGCCATGATGGTCTCCGTAACGCTCCTTGTAACTCTGTCCGTATCGTGCCTGAACAGCCTTGTAAAGCTGTCCCCCACCCACGGTGTCTGTTACGTGGTCATGTCCCTGATGGCGGCATGGCTGCCTGATGCGGGGGCGTACTTCGTAGGCTCCGCCATCGGCAAGCACAAGATGTGCCCCAACATATCCCCCCACAAGACAATAGAGGGTGCAGTAGGGGGCATAGTGGTGAGCGTCATCGTATTTGCAATTTATGCCGCAATATACAGGTTAGTAATGGCGCAGTTCTTTGATGCCCATTTTTCCGTCAATTACCTCTACCTGTCCATAGGTGTAGTCATAGCGGCAGTGATAAGCATTATCGGAGATCTTTCCGCCTCCCTCATCAAGCGTGAGTACGGCATAAAGGACTTCGGCAACATCTTCCCCGGCCACGGGGGAATGGTAGACCGCTTCGACAGCGTGTACTTCGTTCTCCCCTTCGTAATGCTCTCCATGACCGCATTCGGGGAGAAGGTATTCTTTTAAGGGTGTATGTATGCAAAAGACCCGCAGAAGTTATCTGCGGGTCTTGATGTTTTTACAGGTCAGCTCTTGAACATCTTCTGGGGGTCGTATCTCTTTACTGCGGCCTCGTTGCGGATAACGGTCTGGGATTCCTTCCAGGTGTCGATGAGAGCATCAAAGTCATCATCACGCATATCGTGGAGGAGAGATTCCCTTGATGCCTCAAAGTAGCTCTCGTCCTCAAGTATGTCAAGCTTTACCACAACATAGATGTGCTCCCCGTCCTCGCTTTCAAGGATCTTGCAGTCGCCTATTGCCATGTTGTTGAATGCCTCGTTTACGATCTGGGCGTTGGGAGTGGTGCCGTCCTTTTCAATGGCGGTGAGGTTGCTGGTGTATGAGGTGGCATCGGCAGTGTCAAGAGTAATGTCCCCGTCGGCGGCTGTTTCCTGAGCGGTGACAGCAGTCTCCTCTGCGGGCGCTTCTGTAACGGCGGGAGTGGTCACATCACCGGTTTCTTCGGAAACGGATGTTTCTTCGGGAGCGGATGTTTCCTCGGCAACGGCAGTTGTTTCTTCAGCAGCAGTCTCCTCTGCGGTGGTATCCTCAACGGATGTTTCCTCGCCGTTCTCGTCAGCGGCAGGTCTGCCGTTGTTCTGGGCAACAGTCTCCTCGGTAAAGTCAAACATGGCATCTCCGCCTGCATCGGCTTCGGTCTCAGCGGGAGCATTCTCTGTCGCCGCCTGGGCGGCAGCTTCCGCCTTTAAACTGCTGTAGAAGGACTGATACTCTCTGTTCAGGGCATCAAAGTCCTCCCCGGCATTGTATCTGTCCACATATCCCTGAGCCATTTCCATGCGCTGTGCCTTGCCGTCGGACTTGAGGAGATTGCCCTCGCCGTCCTTGAGCTCGATGTCGATGTAGTTTATCAGGGCAAAGTTCTCCGCCATGTGGGCTTTGAGCTCATCATCGGATACGGCACGCTCGCCCCCTGCGGAGTAGATCAGATCAAAGAGCTTGGCACGCTTTTCGTTGTTCATATAAATGGAGCGGTAGGAGCTTTCCCCTATGCCCAGCTCTTCAAAGTAGCTGCCGCCGTAGTCCCACATCTGTGAGCAGTACAGCTCTGCCTCCTGCTCCTCCTCGTCAGTAAGGGCAAGACCGTATTCATCGAACTTCTTTTCAACAGCCACCTGTGTACGGCAGTAATCCGTAGCAGTGTCTATGATCCAGTCCTTGACGCTTTTGCCCTCAATGCTCTGGGCATAGAACATATCCGCCGTAGTGGTGGTAGCTTCTGTCTGAGCAGCAGCCGCATCAGCAACGGTATCTGTGGAAGATGTGTTCTCCCCCGCCTTGTCCTGTGCATCGTAGTAGGCTGTCTGGAGGTAGTAGATGTACACCCCGGCAGGCACCTGCACGCCGTCTATCTCGGCTGAGTATATGGAATCCTTGCCGCAGGCGGCAAACTGGGCACACATGGTCACAGCAAGAGCCGCCGCCGCACATTTCTTTACGGTAAGCTTCATTCTATTCATCCTTTCGGTTATGATCAAAACAAAGTTTATTATATCACCATTTGCGGCAAAAATCCATAGATTTGTATTTTTTCAGTGTTTTGCATAAATCCCGTCTGCATTTGCACCTGTACATTAGCAATGAACACAAGCGGACGCCTTTACCGGTGACCGGGTCGCAGCAGATCTCCGTTGCTCTTTTCAGTTAATTATGACTTTTTCAAGTATATATGCAATTCACAAACAGGAAGGGATGTGCTGAAATGAAGATCAGAAGAATGATCGGACAGGATAAGAGCGGTGGCAGCCTGATGAGCTGTCCCCGCTCTTTTGCATCTGTCACCAGCTCCCCGGATCTGCTGCTTGGGATTTTGTAACCAAAATATGCTTTTAAGGTATTGCACATAGGGAGGGATTGTGGTATAATATATCTAACTGTAACACCACACCTCTTTTCGGAAAGGAGCTGCCATGAAGCTTATAGATCCCGATGTAAATGTGATGAAACAGACCCATGACCTTATTGACATGATAGACAGCCTGCCCTGCGCCTCTCTCTCTGACTTTGAGGCGGACAGGACACTGGTCATCCTTGTGGATATAATCAACGGCTTTATCAGGGAGGGCGCCATGGCCGACGGGCGCATCGCAGACATCATCCCCCCGAATGTGAAGCTGCTCAGAGCCGCCAAGGAAAGGGGCATGAGAGTTGTGGCAGCAACAGACTGCCATGAGAGTGATGCCGCAGAATTTCAGATGTTCCCCACCCACTGCGTGGTGAACACCTCCGAATCACAGGTGGTGAAAGAGCTTACGGATGAAGGGGGCTTTGAGGTCATCCCCAAGAACTCCACCAACAGCCTCAATGCACTGCGCCTGAGAGAAATAATAGAGGAAACAGGCATCCGTGATTTCATCATCACAGGGGACTGCACCGACATCTGCGTTATGCAGCTGTGCCTGGCACTCAAGACCTATTTCACCGAGCAGAACATCAACCCCCGCATCGTAGTGCCCTTAGACTGCGTTGAGACATACGATGCACCCTATCACTACGCAGACTTTGCAAACCTTGCCGCCATAAAGTTCATGGCTGACAGCGGCGTTACCATAGTAAAAGAGATAGTGTAGAACAGAGAACCCTTCCCGGTCTCAGACCTGTAAACCAAGGAGCAACATATGAAGAAAAGACTTACCGCACTTCTTGCCGCACTTGTGATGACAGCGGCACCCATAGCACCAGTATCCGCCCTTTCCGACCCTGTTACAAGGGAGAAGGTGACAGAGCCCTCCGTCTCCTCGGGGAAATCGGGGATGTACCTTATCAACGGGCGGGTGTATGAATACGTAAACGGCACCCCCAAGGCAGTTACCGGGACTGTACAGCTTTCCTCCGGGACAGGGTACTGCATAGACGGTGCCCCCTGGTTCGGCTGGATAAAGCTGGCAGGGTCATGGTACTACTTTTCCCCGGACAACGGCGTTATGCAGACAGGCACCGTGCGCACAGGCGCAGGCTCCTACAGGATGAACAGCGACGGCACCTGGAGCGGCACCCTTTCCAAGTCCGCCAAGATGCCCTCGGATTTCTCCCTTGAATACACCGTGTATGACGGCAGCAGGACAGTCACCCTGTCCACCGCCTCAAAGAAGCTGACCGTGACTCCCGACGGCGGCAAGGCCAGCACCACCAGCCTTGCCCTCAACGCCAAGGACAGGCAGATGATCTATGATACCATCATCTCCTGCGGCATAGACAAGATAGACTATGCCTATCTCTACGCCCAGCCCGGCAAGGAGAAGTACACCATACGCATGAAGATGAACTCCAGGACTGTTACGGTGTACGCCGACAGCGCCATGTACGACCACTACGACGACAGCGAGGACATACAGGGCATTGCATACTTCAATGCCTTTATCACAAACTACCTTTCAGCGGTGGCAGGCTTTGAGTCATCATCCGAGGTCTCCGACAAAAGCAGCGGGAATACCATCTCCCCTGTGACCTCCGTGCTGAAAAAGGTGACCGTAGCCAACAAGAGGTACAAGTCCACCAGGTTCGGCCTTGACAGCAATGCCCTCAACAGTGGCATAGTCCTCACCTCCGTTTCCGACACACGCAAGCTGATAAAGAACATAGTCCTTTCCCACTCCAACAAGAAATTCAGCTATGTGTCCCGCCTTCTGTCCTATGACGATGAGTTTTTCAAAACTCACCACGTAATATACACCGAGGCGGTGCTGCCCTCATCAAAGTTCTCCTCCTATACACCGAAATACGATGTGACCAACAACCGCTACACCCTCACATTCCGCACCACTTCCTCCGGCGGCTCCATGTACCAGTACATCACCCTTTCCGAGGTGGTGATCCCTGCGGAGGCAGCAGGCAAAAAGCCCACAGCCGCAGTGAATATCACATGACACAGGCGGTGATGATCTGAAAAACAGGATACCCAAAATACTCATAGTTGCAGCCCTGACAGCAGCCGGGGCGATATGCCTTATCCATTCCTATCACATCCACCGTATCCTCCCCTTTCTCATAGGGGGAGTGCTGCTGCTTTTTGCGGTGATGAAAACAGTGGAATTCATTGGTGATAAGGAGAAAAAGACGAAAAACCTTTCCTCCGCCATAGTGTATTTCCTTTTGGGGGGCGCAGTGCTTGCCATAAGGGATGAAGCGGAGATACTCATAGGTGCCGTTTGGGGCACGCTGGGGCTTTACAGGGGCTCGGAGAGCCTTGCCCGATACCTTGATGCCCTGATACACAAGCGGGGCAGGAAAAGCACTGCCATACTCATGCTGGCAGAAGCTCTTATAGGCATCGGCATAAGCATACTGCTCCTTACCGACCCGCCGGAGCATCTTCACGCCCATGTGGTGATACTGGGCATAAAGCTCCTTGAAAGCGCATTCAGAAACGGCGTGGAACTATACGCTGAGAAAAAACAGTCAGCCGGCTGAAACGACCTTTACAGGTGATAATTATGACAAACAAACGCAATCTTACTTTGCTCACGGATTTCTATGAGCTCACCATGGGCAACGGATACCTTGAAAACGGCATGGGGGACACCATATGCTACTTTGATCTGTACTTCCGCAAGATACCCGATAACGGCGGATTTGCCGTCATGTGCGGGCTGGAGCAGGTCATTGACTACTTAAAGAACATCCGCTTTGAGGATGATGATATTGAGTATCTGCGGGGCAAGGGCATATTCTCCGAAAAATTCCTTGAATATCTGAGAGGCTTTAAGTTCTCCTGCGATGTGTGGGCTATCCCCGAGGGCACGCCCATATTCCCCAACGAGCCCCTTATCACCGTAAGAGGCCCTGCGATACAGGCGCAGTTTGTGGAGACTATGCTGCTTCTGTGCATAAACCACCAGTCCCTTATTGCCACAAAGGCCGCAAGGATAGTAAAGGCAGCAGACGGACGGCCTGTTATGGAATTCGGCTCCCGCAGGGCACAGGGGAGCGACGGCGCCATATACGGGGCAAGGGCTGCGTATATAGCCGGTTGCTCCGGCACTGCCTGCACCATCTCCGACAAGCTCATGGGCACCCCTGCCCTTGGCACTATGGCTCATTCCTGGGTGCAGATGTTTGACACGGAGCTTGATGCATTCAGAGCCTACGCAAAGGTCTATCCCGACTCCTGCACACTGCTGGTGGATACCTACAATGTGCTGCATTCAGGCATACCAAATGCCATAACCGTATTCAGGGAGCTTGCCGCAGCAGGGCACAAGCCGGCGGGCATACGCATAGACAGCGGGGATATCACCTACCTTTCCCGCAGGGCACGGCAGATGCTGGATGAGGCAGGCTTCCCCGAGGCTAAGATATGCATATCCAACTCCCTTGATGAGTACATAATAGAGGATATTCTCCGCCAGGGGGCGTGCATTGACTCCTTCGGCGTGGGTGAAAGGCTCATAACCTCAAAGAGCGAGCCTGTTTTCGGCGGTGTGTACAAGCTCACCGGTGTAGAAAAGGATGGGGTCATCATCCCCAAGATAAAGGTATCGGAGAATGTGGCAAAGATAACCACACCCCACTTCAAGGAGGTATGGCGCTTCTATGACAACAGGAGCGGCAAGGCAATAGCGGATCTGCTCACACTGCGTGATGAGGAGATCGACAGCACAAAGCCCTATGTGCTCTTCGACCCGGAACACACCTACAAGAAAAAGACGGTGACGGACTTCACCGCAAAGCGGCTGACCAAACAGATATTCAGGGGCGGGGAATGTGTCTACACATCACCCAGTGCCGGTGAGATAAAGGCATACTGTGCCGCACAGGCAGAGACCCTGTGGGACGAGGTAAAGCGCTTTGAGAACCCCCACACCTACTATGTGGATCTATCCGAAAAGCTGTGGAACGTAAAGCATGAACTGCTGCACAGAATGTCTGACTGAGAGGAACAACATACATGGAAAAGCTTGAAAGCTGCATAAACACCCTTGTGGAGAACATCATCACTGACTACGGGAAAGGGCGTGACATCGACAAGAGCTGCACATTCTCCCAGCCCGACAAGAATGAGATCATACGCATAACGGAGGAGCTGAGGAACGTCATCTTCCCCGGCCATTTCCGCAACCCCGCCTATAAGGTCTACACCGTGCGCAACAATGCCACCATGCAGATAGAGGACCTTATGTACAGCCTCATAAAGCAGATAGACACTGCCCTGCGCTTTGTATCTGACACCTGCGACGCTGATGACAAGGTCTGCGCATATACCGCACAGGATATGGCGGTGAAATTTCTTTCAAAGCTGCCCTACATCCGGGAATACATAGAAACCGATGTACAGGCAAGCTTTGACGGCGACCCTGCGGCATTCTCCAAGGATGAGATAATCTATTCCTATCCGGGGCTCTATGCCATTATGGTATACCGCCTTGCCCATGAGCTGTTTCTCCTGGGAGTGCCCCTTATCCCCCGCATGATGACCGAGCACGCCCACAGTGTGACAGGTATCGACATACACCCGGGCGCCACCATCGGGAAGTACTTCTTCATCGACCACGGCACGGGCATAGTCATAGGCGAGACCACGGAGATAGGCAATAACGTGAAGGTATACCAGGGAGTCACACTGGGTGCCCTGTCCACAAGAGGGGGTCAGCGGCTGCGAAACAAAAAGCGCCACCCCACCATAGAGGACAATGTGACCATATACTCCGGAGCCTCCATTTTAGGGGGAGAAACGGTCATCGGTCATGATGTGGTCATAGGGGGCAACACCTTCATCACCTCATCGGTAAAGCCCGAGGCAAGGGTCAGCGTAAAGAATCAGGAGCTGAGTGTAAGTTTCAGGGGCGGGCAGGATATACAGTCAAAGGACATAAACGACGAAGCCAACTGGTTCTATGTGATATAGCAAGGCGGAAGGGGTGATGCATATGGAAAAGGCAGAAAAGATACTGATGCTAAAGCTCGATATCATATTCAAGAGGGTATTCGGTGACAGCAAGAACGAAAAAATAATAGCTGCATTCATCTCCGACCTGCTGGAGATCCCCCGTGAATCCATCAAGGCTATCTATATAGACAATGTGGAGATAGCCCCTGAATATCTGGATATGAAGTTTTCACGGCTTGATCTCAAGCTGGACGTTGACGGCAGGATAGTCAACATCGAGATGCAGGTCAACAGGGAGCCGGATTTCAGGGAGAGGACCCTGTTCTACTGGTCAAAGCTGTACTGCGATGAACTGAAGACCGGTGAGGAATACGGCGACTTAAAGCAGACCATATGCATAAACATCATCAATTTCAATCAATTTGACTGTGAGAACTATCATTCAAGGTTCAAGGTACTTGAAACAGAGCGGCATGAGGTGCTGACAGACAAATTCGCCATCCATTTCTTTGAGCTTAAAAAGCTTGGCAGATACAAGAGGAACAAGCGGATGGAGGACTGGCTGAACCTCATCAATGCAGAAACAGAGGATGATCTTATGGCGATACAGCAGGAAACACAGATCCCGGAGGTGAAGGACACTATCGTTATGCTCCGGAATTTGAGCAAGGATGACAAGCTGCGCATGGAAGCACATTACCGTGAAAAGCGTATGCACGACGAGGCCACTGCCCTTGGACACGCAAGGCGTGAGGGAATGGCCGCAGGCAGAGCCGAGGGCATAGCCGTAGGCAGAGCCGAGGGCATAGCCGTAGGCAAAGCCGAGGGCATAGCCGTAGGCAGAGCCGAAGGCATGGCTGCGGGCAGAGCCGAGGGCATGGCTGCCGGAAGAACCGAAGGCAGAACTGAGGCAAACAAGGCTATCGCACAGAAAATGCGCAGCAGCGGTTATTCATTGGAGCAGATAAAAGCGCTCCTTGGAGATGATTTCATTGGCTGACACTATCGTAGAATACAAGATATTAAGTGAAGATGAACAACAATACTGGAGAGATTTCTACGAAGAAATTAGAAAGCACGACGAAGCCACTGCCCTTGGACACGCAAGGCGTGAGGGCATGGCCGCTGGCAGAGCCGAAGGCATAGCCGTAGGCAGAGCCGAAAGCATGGCTGCGGGCAGAGCCGAGGGCATAGCCGCAGGCAGGATCGAAGCAAACAGAGCCGTTGCCCAGAAAATGCGCAGCAGCGGTTATTCATTGGAGCAGATAAAAGCGCTCCTTGGAGATGATTACATCGGCTGATCTCTCTTTACAAAACAGTGAAAGGAACATACTATGACATATTCATTCGACGACAAAAGGCTGCTGTACACAGGGCGCATCGACCATCGCAAGGACGGCGCCTACTTCTATTTCCCCTCCTCCTCCGTGAAGGTGGTGTTCAGGGGCAGCAGCATAGGCATCATCATCAACAACAAAAATGCCTGGGGAAACACCTCCATAGGCTATATCATTGACGGCAGAATGGGCAGGCTCCCCCTGCGGCTCAATGAGGACGGCACGGATGCAGGCTACACCATTGCTGAAAGACTTGACCCGGACAAGGTACACGAATGCCTTATATACAAGCGCATGGCGGCAAATCACTCCTTTGCCCTGAAAAGCATATACATGGAGGGTGAGCTGCTGCAGGCAGAGGACACCTCCCGCCTTTCCCTTGAATTCTACGGGGACAGCGTTTCCGCCGGGGAGGTCACCGAGGCGGATGCCTTTGTGGGGCAGCCCGACCCCTGCTGCCACGAGGGCATATACGACAACTCCTGGTACAGCTACACCTGGCAGGTGTCAAGGCTTTTGAATGCCCGCTTCCACAACATATCCCAGGGGGGCATCGCCGTATTTGATGACACAGGCTGGTTCCACGGTCCCAAGATGATCGGCATGGAGTCCGTGTATGACAAGATGTGCTACTTCCCCGAGGGGGGTGAGCTCACAGAGTGGGATTTCTCCCGCTACACCCCGGATATATGCATCTTTGCCCTGGGGCAGAACGATCAGCACAATGGCATCACCAACGCAGACGACATCAGCATATACGACCCCGACACCCGCACCCGCTGGAAAGAGGGCTACAAAAAGCTGGTAAAGGACGTCATCTCCCACTACCCCCATGATACCAGAGTCATCATGATAACCACCGTGCTCATGCACGACAGGGAATGGGACAATGCCATAGATGAGATAGTAAATGAGCTTCGCACTGACGGGATAAACGCCTATCACTTCCTGTTCTCCCGCAACGGTGCCGCAACACCCGGTCACCCGAGGCGTGCGGAGCATTCCGAAATGGCATCGGAGCTTGCAAAGTTCATTGAAGGCATAGAAAAGTAACTGCTTTTTTGCAGGGAGGACATATGATCTGTTACCCATCAGAACAGGCTGTAAGGGAGGCTGTTTCCCGTGATGAGCCCATGCTTGCCCTCATCTCCTTTGGCGGGGACGAATGTATCGTAAGCCCCGCAGATGATGCAGTGGAGCATCACATTTTGCTTGCAAAGGCCGGCAGACCGGATACAGACATTGACAGGTATTTCCGCATTGTATTCGATCAGAGCGGGGCTGACTGGACTTGTGTGCCCCCCGGATTACAGGGGTATAGCCTCAAAGGAGCGCCGCATTGAGGCTTTCTACAAGGATGGTTTCAGTGAGATATCAAACTTTCTCCACAGCATGGGCTATCTTGTGGGGATAAGTATCCCAAAGAGATACCGACGACATATGGATATACTCGGTGACAACACTTTACTCAGGTGATATTATGGAAAAAGCACTTGTACTCTCCTCCGGGGGAGTGGACAGCACAACACTGCTGGCAATGGCAGTGGACAGATACGGGGCTGAAAACGTGACGGCTCTTTCGGTGTACTACGGGCAGAAGCACAGCAAGGAGCTGGATGCCGCCCGCAAAGTAGCGGAATACTACAAGGTGGAGCACCTTACCACGGATCTTTCCCACATCTTTGACTTCTCCGACTGCACACTGCTGACAGGCAGAGGGGAGATACCCCACGAAAGCTATGCTGCACAGCTTGAAAAGACGGACGGCTCCCCGGTCTCCACCTATGTGCCCTTCAGGAACGGGCTTTTCCTTTCTGCCGCAGCCGCAGTCGCCCTTTCAAAGGGGTGCAGCGTGCTAATGTACGGCGCCCATGCGGATGATGCCGCCGGCAACGCCTACCCCGACTGCTCCGTGGCCTTCGTATCCGCCATGGATGCGGCTGTCCGTGAGGGCACAGGGGGGGAGCTTCGCATAGAAGCACCCTTTGCAAAGAGCAACAAAACACAGGTCGTTGCCGTTGGCAAGGCGCTGGGTGTCCCCTATGAGCTGACATGGAGCTGCTACGAGGGCGCAGATGAGCCCTGCCGCAGGTGTGCCACCTGCCTTGACCGAAGAAAGGCATTCCTGGCAAACGGCATAGATCTTTACTGACTGTGACTGAGTATGAACAGACCCCGCAGGAGCTGAACCTCTGCGGGGTTTTGCTGTGCCCGGACAAGTAAAGTAAAGTAATAGGTAATAAGTATATGGTTATCCCTTTCCCTCACCATAACACAAAACCACATCTAACCAATCAATTACCGCACCAATTTTAGAGAGTTGTTGTGAGGTGTTGCCTTAATATTTTATTTTCTCACCATAACATAGTAACTGCTTTCTCTTCCGCCGAAACGGTAGTCACCGCTTTTCCACTCTATTATGAGATATTCTTTTCCGCCAAAGGATCTTATCTCATATGCGCAGGCATTGCTGTTCCACTTGCGAAGCCAGAAGCCCCTTGTCCATACACTCTTGTCATCACCGCTTATGACCTCGTCACCATAGACCGCAGTTATATGACCGCCCTCGCTGAATTCTATCTCCTTAAAGTAAAAGTCGATCATATAGTTCCACGCACCCTTGGGCGGATTTTCATAAGGTATGAAATCCTCCTTGGCAAGATCTGTCGGGTCGAAATAGCACATCGCTTTCCACTTGCCGATAACCCTCTCATCGGGGATAAAGGGCTTGTTTATGTCGTCCTTTCTTGCTATCATATCTCTTGTGTATTGAACGCTGTCGAGCTTTCTTAAAGCTATCGCCGTGGTCTCGCCTGTTTCGGGGTAGTCCTGCGATTTGAAATCAACTATCATATACATATCGTCGCCGCGCTGCTCAAGGCGGTAGTCATTGACATAGCGACTTACTCCGTCATCATAGATAAGCTTTCCCTTTGTCCAGCCAAAGCACCAGTAGAATTCGCCATTTGGCAGAAAGTAGA
>DGXE01000062.1 GCA_002395525.1 Ruminococcus sp. UBA4240 | reverse complement strand
CTGACGCGTTAACCAACTACGCTATACCCACCATATGGCGCGCCTTACAGGATTCGAACCTGTGGCTTACTGCTTAGAAGGCAGTTACTCTATCCAGCTGAGTTAAAGGCGCATACTCTCTGCTGATGCTTCAAGTAATGGAGCAGGTGATGGGAATCGAACCCACGCGACCAGCTTGGAAGGCTGGGATTCTACCATTGAACTACACCTGCACACGTACTTTTTACAAGTGACAAAATATAGTTTAACACATTTTCCCCTCTTTGTCAAGTGTTTTTTGAAAATAATTCGGGAATCAGGGAAAAAACTTGAAAATGCGGAACAGGGTCTTCCCAAAAACGGTCAGTCATGGTATAATATCACTGACCAAATGATAGAACACTGGAAACAGATATATCTGAGGAGAGGAGCTTCAACATGAAAAGCATTTCCGTCATCATCCCCGCGCATAACGAGGAAAGATATGTGTCAAGGTGCATTCGTTCCGTAAGAGCCGCCGCAAAGCGTTATGGCGGTGAGGTGGAGATAATAGTGGTCTGCAACCGCTGTACCGACAGGACTGCCGAAATCGCAGAGAAATGCGGCGCAAGGGTGCTGTTCAACGAGGACAGGTGCATTGCAAGGGTGAGAAACACCGGCATATGGGCGGCAAAGGGGGATATTATCGTCACCATAGACTGCGACAACCGCATGACGAAAGGGACGCTGAAAGAGATAGCATACCTGCTTGGAACAGGAAAGTATATCGGGGGCGGTGCGCCGATCCGCTTTGAGAGGTATTCTCTGCCCCTGTACCTCAACGACCTGCTGTGCAGGGTGTCCTTTGGGGTGACGGGGCTGTACTGCGGCATATTCTGGGCGGAGAAGAAGACCTTTGAAGCCGTTGGCGGCTTTGCGGATATAAAGGCTATGGAGGATGCTGCCACTGCCAAGGCATTGAAGGCATACGGCAGGCTAAAGGGGAAGAAATACGGCGTTCTCCGGAAAAATGTGCTCATCAACTCCACAAGAAAATACGATGATATGGGGGACTGGCTGTATTTCAAGCTGATGTTTGCCAATATGGGAACATTCATCAAGGCGGCCTTCGGCGACAGGAGCGGGCTTGACAGGCTGCTGGATGAGCTGTTTTACGATTATAACAGATAGGAGCGTGCTCCCATAGCGGGCAGGGGCTTGCTGCTCCTGATTTGTGGAGGCAGGCAGTCTTTTTCAGGATGTGCCTGGAAATGTCTTGCATTTTTGCTGAGGGTATGTTAGAATGTATGTATTCCTGCAGGGGGGTGGGCAGCTATGGGCAGAAAAAGTGTGGGCGAATATGAGAATGAAAGCCGTAAAAGCGTTGTCACTGCGGGTATCGTGTTTATAGTCTTCGGAGTGCTGATGGGCTTTGCTGTGGGTTTTTCCACAGGGGCTGTGTCCGGTGTCATCGCCTTTGTCATATTTGCGGCGGTGGGTGTCTTTCTGCTTTGCTTCAAGGACATAGAGAAAAAGATACGGGAGAGAAACGATACCCCCGGCACTGAGGGGTATGCAAATAAGCAGACAGCCATGGATGTACGCCGTAAGCAGATATACGAGAAGGCGGTTCATCACAGCTCCCTTCGCAGCGAAACAAGCATGAAGATCATAGGTATATCAGGCATCATACTCGGTGCGGTGGCTGTGTGCAATATCGTGATGTTCGTATCAGGCTCCGTGTCCGTTCTCATGCTGGTGCTGCTGGCGCTTGTTGCGGTGATGTTCGTGCTCTCCCTTTTCGGGAAGGACTACAAGCGGACGATCGCAGCATTTGCAAGGTACGGTGTGGATGAAAAGCAGGCGGCTGAGATATACAAAAATATGCACGTCTACAAGGCAGGGGATATGATAGCTGTGGGGGACAGGTTCCTTATGCCGGGCAGTACGGCTGACATCATCCCTGTAAAGCGGATAGTGTGGGTGTTCCCCAAGCTGAAATGGATATACAACTACACCAACGGCATATATTCCGGCAGGACGAATGAATACAGCATCCTGTTCTGCCAGTCCAATGGCGACATACATGATATGAAGGTCGATGAGGCGGCAATACCCCTTATCATAGAGGATATGAGAAAATGCCGTCCGGGCGTGGTCTGCGGCTATGATGAAAAGCTGTCGCAGCTTTACAACAGCGATCCACGGGGCTTTGAGGAGGCGGAAAAAGCTGTTCCGCAGGATCCCTGTGCCATGCTGATGCCATCATTCGACAGCAGAGGATGAACCTGGAAAGGAAAGGCATATGGCTTATCAGATAAGAAAGCTGACCATTGAAGACTATGATGCCATGCTTGAACTGTGGAACAGCACAGAGCAGAGCAGGCGTGCCCTCAATCCCGTGGATGATTCCCGTGAGGGGATAGACAGATACCTCAGACGTAATCCCGATACCTGCTTCGGTGCAGTATCGGAGGATAACAGGCTCATAGGTGTGATACTCACAGGTCATGACGGCAGGCGGGGCATTATCCATCATATGTGTGTCCACTCAGAATACAGACGGCAGGGGATAGCATCGGCGCTTGTGCAGACGGCGGAAGCTGCGCTCAGGAAGCAGGGCATACAGAAGATATTCTGCCTTGTTTTCATAGATAATGACAACGCAAATGCCTTCTGGGAGAAAATGGGCTATTCCCTTAGAAGCAATCTGAATTACCGAAACAAAAGCCTTAATGCGGATATACCTACGGGAGAATGAACAGCAGTGGGCATTTGCTCTTGACATGGAGCAATGATCGTGATAGAATAAGGCTGCAAGGCAGCAAACTGTAGTAAAGGGTGACTAAAATGAATGTACTCGTAATAAACGGCCCCAACCTCAACCTCCTGGGGGAGAGAGAGCCGGGTATATACGGAGATGTAAGCTATGAGAGCCTTTGTGAAATACTCAAAGGCAAGGCGCAGGAACTGGGCTTTTCTCAATGTGAGTGCTATCAGTCCAACCATGAGGGGGATATTATAGATAAGCTCCACTCCGCAAGAACGGAGTATTCAGGAGTCATCATCAATGCGGGGGCGCTTACCCATTACAGCATTGCCCTGCGTGATGCCATTGCCGCTGTGCATATCCCTGTGATAGAGGTACACATATCCAATGTACACAAGCGTGAGGAATTCCGCCATCATTCGGTGATATCCCCTGTGTGCGAGGGTGTGATAGCAGGCTTTGGCACCAACAGCTATGTGCTGGGGCTGTATGCATTGAAGAACCTGCTGGAAAAGTGACAGTTTCCCTAAACTGATGACAAACGCCCCGGATCAGGCTGATCCGGGGCGGCGTTTCGTATGGGGGTTATTTTCTTGAATAGATATCGTTCTTCTTGACTATCTTTATGATGAGGATAACTATGAGAGCGATGATGACAACGCCTACTATGCCAAGGATGATGAATATGGTCGCATTGGCGGAGGCATGGGCAGGCTCGCTGCGGTTGAAGGTGGTGACTGTTGTAATGGGGGAGCGGGTGGTAACGGGCTTTGTCTCCGTGATGGTAACGCCGTCCTCGTCCTTGTTGGCATCCTCGGGAAAGTGAACAACAGGCACTACATCAACGTTTGTAGCCTTGAAGGCTGTCACCTTCAGAGGACCGCCTGTATCGCCAACGTTAATGGCGTATGCGGTGGTGAAATCATCGGTGCCCCAGGCATCAACTATGCTCTGGTATGAGAATCTTGCATGGGTGCTGTCGTACTCATCGGGGGCTATCTTGCACCAGTTGGTCTTTACGTCGGGATTCTTCTCGAAAAGGCCGTCCCATGTCTGGAAGATAAGCTCCACAGGGGATCTGTCGTCATAGTCCCCGGTAAAGTCGTACTCTACCTCAAATTCGGTGTCGGGGGTTATCCACAGGGGGTTGAAGTTGTAGATATATGTCTCCTCGGCCTGGGCGGTGTAGCAGGTGTAGGACTGACCCCATTCAGTGGTCTCTGCGGCCTCTGAAACGTCAAATACATAGTCTGTGGAGGTGACTGCCTCTGTGGTGTTGGTGACCTTGAGGCTCTTTACCTTCATGGATTCGCCTGTGTCGCCTATGTGAAGGGCATATACGGTGGAAAAGTCATCCGTGCCCCATGCATCCACAATGTCCGCATAGGAGAACTTTGCGGAATCCGTGTCATACTCATAGGGGGCTATCTTGCACCATTCAGCCTTTACATCCGGGTTTACCGGCAGGGGACCGTCTCCCCAGGTCTGGAAGATAAGCTCTACGGGAGCTTTTGTGCCATTGGCTTCGGTCTCAAACTCCACCTCAAATTCGGAATCGGATGTGATCCAGGCGGGGTTGAACTCCGCAATGTACTGACCTCCGTTGGATGAGGTGTAGCAGGTGAAGGACTGACCCCAGGAGTCAACGGTGGCGGCACTGCTGGTGTCGAACTCAAATTCCTCTGCGCCTGCAAGGGTGCCGCCTACGGTGAAAGCCGCCGCTGCACATAAGGCTAAGATTCCTTTTTTGATAATATCCATGTCCATACTCCTTATGTTGTGTACCTGTTTTTGATAATTGTACCTTTTATTGTCCGAAATGTCAAGAGTGTACAGGTAAAATTGTGCATAATGCACGTCAATTCGGTAAACCGGCATATTTTTTTGGCTTTATAGTGAACGTCGGAAGGGTGCTGCCCCGATGTGGGAATGGTGAACGCTTCCTATAATGTATAAAGCACGCTGTCAAAGAATTTCTCCTGAAAATCTATGGAGCGGAGGATCTCTTCACGGGTAAAGGCAGAGCCCTCCGGCGCCATTATCCACTTGTCCTCATTGTCATTGAGCCTGTGACAGACAGCAATGACTTTCCCTGTGAATGTGGAAAGGGGCTTGTCCGTACCCAGCACATACACATCCTGTTCTGCCCCGTCCCCTGCAATAATGCCGTCGATAAAGCCGTAGTTTACAGGATAGACGATGTCCCTGTTCCTGGGGTGAGCACTTCCCAGGGGGCGGTCTATGCGGCAGGTGAAGCTGCTGCCTAAAACACCGGAATAATCGGGGACTGCGGGCTCCTTGTGCAGCACCGCCTCGATGAAGTAATGCTTCTGGTTTTTCCATTTTCCGTCTTTGCAGGCACGCTTTTCAAAGCAGTCGTCGATGTGCCTTACCTTTTGCAGGTCAAAGCCGGCGAACAGCTCCCTTATATCCTTTTCGGAAACGAAGTAGTGGGGTACGCCCTGCTCCGGTCCCTCGGTCTTGATGACGGTGTTCTCATCCAGCTTCGGCAGCCCTGATTCGGCATATGTCCATGTCTCCTTGGAGCACAGGGTCATGAATACGGCGCCGTCGGGCTTTAGTACCCGCTTTATCTCACCCATGATGCGCTTCATCCCGGCGCTGTCGGCGTGGCCTGCGGAGTGCATGGCAAAGATGCAGTCAAAGGCATCATCCGCAAAGGGCAGGGATGCCATATCCGCTTTACGGCAGGCTATGTCCGCCTCGGTCTCCTTAGCTTTCTTTTTCAGGAAGCACAGGGCATCGTCTGAAATATCGGCGGCTGTGACTTTAAATCCGCTCTCTGCAAACAGCAGGGAATGTCTGCCGAGGCCGCAGCCCAGGTCGAGAAGGCTCCTGCGCCCCTCCCTTTTCCATTTGTGTGCATAGTAGTAGCTCTCCTCGCAGGGCTCAAGCCATGTGGAGGTATCATCGACTGCCTTCCAGTCAAAGGGTATGTGCTTTGTATTGTCCATTGTGTCCCTCCTGTGATGTGTGTAGTGTCGTACCTTCCGCCCCACCGGGGACCGGCTGTACTCCTATGATAATATCATAGTTTTCGGGGTATGTCAATGTCTGATGCGAATGTTCTGCACCTTTTGCTGCGCCTTGGGGGTGTTGGAAAGGTTCACTTTTTTCGTCTTGACATTCCCATGCGAAATGTAGTATAATAGACATGATTGTATAAGGGGAACGTTCCCGACAGGTTGGAGGATGGATCAAATGAGCCTTAACAGTGTAAAGGTCAATATAGTGGGCAGGGAGTACAGCCTGCGCACCGATGACTCGGAGGAATACCTGATCGACGTTGCGTCAAGGGTGGACTCGGAAATGAGGACCATAATAAGGGACAATCCCGGTATAGGGGCATTCAATGCGGCGGTGCTGGCGGCTCTCAACGCCTGTGATGTGGCGTGCAAGGCCAATGAGGCGGTGGACAACCTGCGCACCCAGATGCAGGGCATCATTGCCGATTCCACCAAGACAGGAAACGCAAAGGAAAGGCTCGATGCCAGGGTAAAGGAGCTGGAAGCAAAGCTTGGCGAAGCTGAAAGGGAGAACAAGCGCCTGAGAGCTGAAAATCAGGAGCTAAAGCGCTCTCAGCCGAAGTTTGAACAGATAAGCCTCTCCCCGGAGGAGGAAAAGCCTGAAAAGGCAGCAGAAGCCCCTGTCAAGGCTGTGCATGCAGAGCCTGCAAAGGAGCCTGAAACACAGGCGCAGACAGCTGCTCCCAAAGCCGCTGAGGGCGGGCAGAAGGAGGAAAAGAGCCTTCGCCTGGTAGATGACAGGGAACCGGCGGCTGAAAAGGACAGGATCCTTGTGCTCAATGATGACAGGAACAAGCCGGACAATGCCGACAAAGGCGCAAATGTCAGTAATACCGGGACAGAACAGCCGGGGGAAGCTGCAAAGGGCGCAGAGCAAAGAGGAGAAGCTCAGGCAAATGTATATGCTCCACAGGGCAATAGCCACTCCAAGAACAGGAAGAAACACCACTGATGGCAGTTGAGATCTTAGCACCCGCCGGCGGGTATGAGTCTCTTGAAGCGGCAGTGCGGTGCGGTGCCGATGGGGTATATGTGGGCGGAAAGAGCTTTTCTGCACGGGGTGCGGCTGAGAACTTCACGGCGGAGGAGCTTATGCGGGCAGCGAAGTACTGCCATCTTCACGGTGTGAAGCTGTACCGTGCCATGAACACTCTTATCACCGATGAGGAGCTTGAAGGCTTTGCGGATGAGGTCAGGGCAAGTGCGAAAGCCGGGGTGGACGGCCTTATCATACAGGATATAGGGGCAGCCCGAATTGCGGCAGCGGCAGCGCCTGATATGCCCCGCCACGCCTCCACACAGATGACGGTCTATACTCCCCTTGGGGCAAGGACACTGAAAGAAATGGGCTTTTGCCGCATAGTCCCCGCAAGGGAGCTGTCCCTTGGGGCGATAGGGGATATATGTGACACGGGGGTCAGCACGGAGGTGTTTGTCCACGGGGCACAGTGCGTGTGCCTTTCGGGTCAGTGCTATATGAGCGCTGTGATAGGCTCCCGCAGTGCCAACAGGGGGCACTGTGCCCAGGCGTGCCGTCTTCCCTTTGATGACGGTGCGGTGGATCATGCCCTTTCGTTAAAGGATATGTCCTTGCTGTACCATGTGGATGAGCTTATATCAGCAGGGGTGGAGTCATTCAAGATAGAGGGGCGCATGAAGCGCCCTGAATACGTAGCGGCGGCAGTGACCGCATTCCGCCACGCTGCGGACGGTGCAGAAAGGTCTGTGCTGGCAGGGGATATGAAAACTCTGGAGGCGGTGTTCTCCCGCAGCGGCTTTACAGACGGCTACCTTACAGGTAAAGTGCGGGATATGAGGGGATACCGCCGCTACGAGGACGTAAACGCTGCAAAGGATGTGCTGCCGGGGCTTGCTGCTCTCTACAGGACGGAGACGACCTGCGATGTCATGTCCTTTGACCTTGATGTTAAGAATACGGGCTCGGTGCTCTCCTACACCACAAAGGACGGCTTTTCCGGCAAAGTAGAGGGCATTGGCGGGGAACAGGCGGTAAAGCGCCCCCTGGACCCGGAGAGAGCGGCAGACAACCTTGCAAAGCTGGGGGGCACTGTATACACCCCCGGGAATATCACTGTAAAGGTACAGGAGGGGCTTACGCTGCCTGTATCGGAGATAAACCGTATGCGCCGTGAGGCGGCTGCAGCTGCGGATGCGCAGCGTATTGCCGCAAACACCCCCTCATACAGGGTAAATGACTTCGCATACTCACCCTCCGGTGAGAGAAAGGTCATAAAGCCTCTGCTGCGGTTTATGGCATACAGGGCGCAGGACATACCGTCCGACACCGGCGCTGACCTTATCACACTGCCCTATTGGGAATGTGAGCGAGATGACATAAAGCTCCCTGCCCAGCGGATATGCGTCAGCTTTCCGGGGATAGTCACCGATGAGGAGGGACTTCTCCGGCGGCTATATGCCCTGAGAGAGCGGGGCTTTATCCACTATGAATGCACACAGCTCACTCATCTGGGTATGCTGAAAAAGCTGCCCCATATCCGCATCCACGGAGGGTCGGGGCTCAATATCACCAATTCATGCTCCCTTGAGGCGCTCAAAGGTCTGGGCTTTGAGGATGCCACAGTATCCTTTGAACTCAAAGCCGCACAGATAGCGGCGCTGTCTCACCCTCTGCCCATAACGGCAATAGTATGGGGGAGACTTCCCCTTATGACCGTAAGGGTACCGCCCAAGGGGAAGGAGCTCTGCGACCGCACGGGGCGCAGATTTCCCGTCATAAGGGCGGACAATGCATCCGTAATACAAAACTGCGACACCCTTGATGTGATGAAAAGCGCCGATCTCTTTGGCGCTGAATATGCCTGCGCCATAATATCCCCGGGGGAAGATGCAAAGGACATCGAACGGCGGTTTGCTGCCCGTGAGAGCCTGTCCGGAAAGGGCTATACCAATGGGCTTTACAACAGGGGAGTAATATGAATGCAGAATGAATAATGGGTGGTTTGTCTCTTTGGCTTGTGAGTGACGACTGTACAGCAGCCGTCAAAGATGAAATCAAGCACACATATGTCGCTAATAGCTATTCACTATTAGCTATCATCTGTTTGGAGTTTATATGAGTACGATATTATCAGTGATCTGCGCCTTTATCATATTCGGTGCAGTAATCACCATCCATGAATATGGTCACTACCGTGTGGCAAAGTGGTGCGGCATCAAGGTCTATGAATTTGCCATAGGCATGGGACCTGTAATTTACCGCAAGAAGGGCAGGGAAACGGACTTTACTTTGCGTGCCCTTCCGCTTGGCGGCTTTTGTCGCATGGGAGAGGATGAGGAGGCGCAGGATGAGGACATAAACGCATTCCGGAACAAGCCTGTATGGGCACGTATCCTCACCATACTGGCAGGGCCTGTTATGAATTTCGTTCTGGGCTTTGTTCTGGCGGCGGTGATACTGCTTATAGACGGCAAATATGTGTCCACGGTGATAGCACAGGTGGAGGAGGGTTCCTCCTCTGCCCTTTCCGGGCTCACTGTGGGGGATGAGATAACCCATGTCAACGGCATGAAGTGCTTTACCGCAAATGACATCGTATACGCCCTCTCCACCGATGAGGACGGTGTGCTTGACTTTACTGTGAAGCGGGGCGGGGAAAAGCTCGCCATAAACGGGGTACATTTTGACATAAGCGAGGATGAGAACGGTCAGCGCACCCTTTGCTATGATTTCAAGGTGGAGGCAAGAAAGCTGACCCCTGCTCAGTTTATCCCCCAGACCTGCCGCAAGTTCCTCTACTATTCAAGGCTCATCTACCTTTCCCTTTATGATCTTGTAAGGGGGAAATACGGCCTTAATTCCCTGCAGGGGCCTGTGGGCATAGTGTCTGTCATATCCCAGACCGCAAGGGAGACAAACTTTGATCCCTCATATCTGTTGGATCTTGCAATGCTCATATCCGTGAACTTAGGCATAATGAACCTGCTCCCACTGCCTGCCCTTGATGGCGGGCGGCTGGTATTTCTCTTTATCGAGGCTGTGCGCCGCAGGCCTGTTCCGGCAGAGGCGGAGGGCATGGTGCATTTTGCGGGATTTGCGCTGCTTATGATAGTCATGCTCATTGCCACCTTCAACGATGTAAAGGCAATATTCATCAAATAGAGGCAAGAAGGAGTTTGTATGGATGTCCGTAAGGTAAAGGTAGGGAATATAGAGCTGGGGGACGGGAAAATATACATCCAGTCCATGCTGTCCGTGCCGGCGGAGGATGTGCCGGGGAATGTAGCCCAGGCAAAGGCATTGCAGGCGGCGGGCTGTGAGATAGTGCGTGTGTCTGTCCCCACGCTGAAGGATGTGCGGCTGATAGAAGCCATCAAAAATGAAATATCCATACCCCTTGTGGCGGATATCCACTTTGACTACCGCATCGCCCTTGAATGTGCTGCGGCAGGGGTTGACAAGATACGCATAAACCCCGGCAACATCGGCGATGATGAGCGGGTAAGGACTGTGGCTCACATATGCCGTGAAAAGGGGATACCCATACGCATAGGTGTCAATTCAGGCTCCCTTGAAAAGGACATCCTTGCAAAATACGGTGCTCCCACCGCTGATGCACTGGTGGAGAGTGCTGTGTATCACGCATCACTGCTGGAACGGTTCGACTTTTCCGACATAGTTGTTTCCATCAAATCCTCCGATGTAAGGACTATGATAAGCGCATACCGCAAGGCACGGGAGCAGACCCCCTACCCTCTGCACCTTGGGGTGACAGAGGCGGGCACGGAGCGCATGGGGGTCATAAAGTCCGCTGTGGGCATAGGCTCCCTGCTGTGTGACGGCATAGGGGAGACTATCCGTGTTTCTCTTACGGAAGACCCCGTAAAGGAGATAGCCGCCGCAAAGGATATACTCATGGCGTGCGGCATAGGGGGCGGAGTAAGGCTTGTTTCCTGCCCTACCTGCGGGCGCACACAGATAGACCTTATCGGGCTTGCAAAGGCTGTGGAGGAGCGTGTGAAGGATATTGACCTCGACATCACCGTTGCTGTCATGGGCTGCATAGTAAACGGACCCGGTGAGGCAAGAGAGGCGGATATCGGCATTGCAGGCGGCAGGGGAAAGGCTGTCATATTCAGAAAAGGCGAGAAGCTGTGCACTGTTGATGAAAGGGATGCCCTTGACACCCTTATGAAAGAGATAGATAAAATGCGCCTGTCTGCGGATTAAGGCAGCCGGTGGTTTACCGAAAGGAAATAAGATGTATATAAAAGACCTTGTGGGAGATGACATAAGCGGGATCCCCAATCCCATAGGGCGGGGGGATGTGCTGAAGATCACTGCTGACAGAGAAAAGGGTGTGCTTACAGTCTATGCATCCTTTGAACAGCCCCAGTCCTATGAGAATGTGCATGAGTTTGAAAAAAGGGTGAGGGAGACCCTTTCCCTTGACAGGGTAAGGCTATGTCCCCGATATGCCCCTGCGGCGTTTGAGCCCCGGCACACTAAGGAGATAATCCTCTCCATGAGGGACGATATGCCCCTGATAAACGGCCATTTTGACAGGGCGCTGTATTACATAGAGGGGGAGACCCTTTGCATAGATATGAAGAGCGGCACATCCCTGCTGACTGCAAACGGCTTTGAGGAAAAGCTGTCCCGTGAGATAAGGGAGCGCTTCTCCTTAAAGCTCTCTGTAAAGCTGATAGAAAAGCGCCCTGCGGGGGACGGATACGAGGAGCTTTACCGCAAGGCCTATGAGGAGAGCCTTGCCCAGAGTGCCGCTGAAAGCGGTGCTGCTCCTGTAAAGGAGAATGTCAGCGTATCGGCGGGGCTGTCCTCGGCGCCTACTGCCGCAGGGGGTGAGGCATCCGCAGAAAAGCCTTCTGTCACCGTTGATTTCAAGTCCATCCCCGTACTCAGCGAAGGGGCAGAGATAATAAAGGGACGGAAGATCGCCGGTGACACGGTCATGAACATCGGGGATATATCCGAGGGTGCGGCCAATATCATCATCTGGGGGGACATATTCGATTACAGCGAAAAGGAGCTTCGCACCAAAAAGGGGGATGAAAAGCGCATAACCCTTATAAGCCTTACGGACTACACAGGCTCTATCAGCATAAAGGATTTTTCCGCAAAGGACAAGGAGAATGTCCTCTCCTCCCTCACCCCCGGCACAACGGTCATTGTAAAGGGCAAGGCGGAGTTTGACACCTTTGACAAGGAATTTGTGTTCTATGCCAACGACATAATGAAGGTGAAGAAGGAGCGGCGCACCGACAACGCCTCTGAAAAGCGTGTGGAGCTGCATATGCACACCAATATGTCCGCACTTGACGGCATAGCCCCTGTGGAAAAGCTGATAAACCGTGCCTTTGAGTTTGGTCACAAGGCAATTGCAGTCACCGACCACGGCGGTGTGCAGGCATTCCCGGATGCTGTGGCAGCGTGTGACAACATACGCAAAAACGGCGGGGACTTTAAGATAATCTACGGCTGTGAGACCTATTCCGTAAACGACATGGCGGATGCGGTAAAGGTCTATAAGGACACAGGCCTTACGGATGAGCTCATCGTCTTTGACCTTGAGACCACAGGCTTTTCAGCCACACAGGACAGGATAATAGAATTCGGTGCCGTGCGTCTTAAAGGGCTTGAGCTGTGCGACACCTTCAGCGAATTCTGCGATCCGGAGCGGCCTATCCCGGAGAGGATAACGCAGCTCACAGGCATCACACAGGCTATGGTGACAGGTGCGGGCAAGGAGCGGGAGGTGCTGGAAAAGTTCATCGCCTACTGCGGGGATGCCCCGGTGCTCATCGCCCACAATGCGGGATTTGATACGGCATTCATCAAATCCGCCTGCCTTAGAAACGGCATACGCTTCCCCTTTTCCATCATAGATACCGTGGTCATGTGCCGCAGTATGCTGCCTGAGCTTAAAAAGCACAAGCTGAATATCGTGGCAAAGCATCTGGAGCTGGGTGAGTTCGATCATCACCGTGCCTTTGAGGATGCAAAGATGCTGGGGCGCATATTCATAAAGCTGGCGGACAGGCTCATAAAGGAGAACGGCGTCACCACCATCGGGGGCATAAACGAGGTAACACGAAAGGTGGATCCCAGGTCTCTGCGCCCCCATCATCAGATACTTTTGTGCCGCAACAATGCGGGACTTAAAAACCTGTACAAGCTGGTATCCTTCGGGCATATCAAGTATTACAGCCGTTACCCGAGAGTACCCATGAGCGAGATCATAAAGCACCGTGAGGGGCTTCTGGTGGGCAGTGCCTGCGAACAGGGAGAGCTGTACACCGCCGTTAAGGACGGCCGCCCCTGGGATGTGCTGTGCGACATTGCTTCATTCTATGATTATCTGGAGATACAGCCTGCGGAGAACAACGAGCATATCATACGTGAGGGTGAATACGACAACATCACCTCCTTGGACGATCTCAGGGAGTTCAACAAAACTATAGTAAGGCTGGGTGAGGCTCTGGGCATACCCGTGTGCGCCACCTCCGACGTGCACTTCCTGGATCCGGGGGATGCGGTCTTCCGCAGGATACTCACCTTTGAGAAGGATCCCAATGCGGATTATCAGCCTCCCGTGTATCTTCGCACCACAGAGGAGATGCTTGAAAACTTTGCCTATCTGGGCAAGGAAAAGGCATATGAGGTGGTTGTCACCAACCCCAACAAGATAGCCGACATGATAGACCCCGACATACGCCCCATCCCTCCCGGCACCTATACTCCGTCAATGGACAATGCAGAGGAGGAGCTGCCCCGCATAACCTGGGAAAGGGCAAAGAAGATGTACGGGGATCCCCTGCCGGACATCGTGCAGAAAAGGCTCGAAAAGGAGCTCAATTCCATAGTCACCCACGGATATGCAGTGCTGTACATGATAGCACAGAAGCTGGTGGCAAATTCCAACGAGCACGGCTATCAGGTGGGCTCCCGTGGCTCCGTAGGTTCGTCATTCGTGGCGAATATGTCGGGTATATCCGAGGTAAACGCTCTGCCTCCCCATTACCTGTGCCCTAAGTGCAAGAACAGCGAATTCATCACCGACGGCTCTGTGGGCTCCGGCTATGACCTGCCCCCGAAGAAATGCCCGGTATGCGGGGCGGATTACATCCGTGAGGGGCATGACATACCCTTTGAAACATTCCTGGGCTTCAACGGCGACAAGGAGCCTGATATCGACCTTAACTTCTCCGGTGAATATCAGACCCACGCCCATAAGTATACAGAGACACTCTTCGGCTCGGAGAATGTGTTCAAGGCGGGCACCATAGGCACTGTTGCGGAAAAGACTGCCTACGGCTATGTAAAGCACTATCTGGAGGAGCACGGCACCCGTGTCACCCGTGCGGAGGAGAACCGCCTGACCCTTGGATGCACAGGTGTCAAGCGCACCACCGGACAGCACCCCGGGGGCATGGTGGTAATCCCCTCAAATTATGAGGTGTATGACTTTACTGCAGTACAGCACCCTGCGGAGGATCCCAAATCCATATTTGTCACCACTCACTTTGACTTCAACTCCCTCCATGACACCATACTGAAGCTGGATGAGCTGGGACACGATGTGCCCACCCTTTACAAGCACCTGGAGGACATGACAGGCGTGGATACCCACGACATATTCCCCGCAGATGAGAAGGTCATGAGCCTGTATGCCTCCCCGGAGGCGCTGGGTGTGACGGCGGAGGATATAGGCTGGCAGACAGGCACCCTTGCCATTCCCGAAATGGGGACTGGCTTTGCCATGCAGATGCTTCTTGACGCAAAGCCCACCAAATTCTCCGATCTTCTCCAGATATCAGGCCTTTCCCACGGCACGGACGTGTGGCT
>DGXE01000061.1 GCA_002395525.1 Ruminococcus sp. UBA4240 | reverse complement strand
CGTGAAGCTCATACATTACGCTTCTCTCTCTGCGTGTATCATCTATTCCTTCAAGTACTTCCATTAGACTGAGTTTTTTCATGGTACAACATCTCCTTTTCTCTATTGTACCATGTGCTGACATATTATGCAATTACACACTGTTTACAATTTGTTTACTCATTCAAATACCGTGTCCTCTTCATAAAACCAAAGATCCCTGCAGTTTTGCTGCTTACAGCGGATATAAAAAGGCTGCGTATCCCCGAAGGTCACGCAGCCTTATCCTACATTTATCGTTCCACTACCAACTTGCTCTGCTTTTCCTTAAAGTGTGTGCTTGACTCTGTCCCCTACCTCGGCGCGCTTTGCATCGTTGAAGCGGTCAAGTGTGCCCACAAGATAGCCTGTTATGCGCCTGATGCGGTCAAAGGGCATGATGTGGTAGTTAATGTCAACATAATCGCCGTCAACTGCAATATCTATCGCAGTGGTGCCCGGATGAAGCTCCTCAGCACGCTTTACATACTCATCGACTTCTGCCTGCGGGATAGGCCCGCCAGTGATATTCACTTTCATTTTCTTATCCTCCCGTTTTATAAAATCTTTCCAAAAACACCATATCTTGTGGTTGCTTAGTTATTATACCACAACATATAGTGTTTGTAAAGAGTTTTTTCAAAAATTAGGGGGGCTGAAAACACCATAGGCATAGGGTTTTGAAAAATTCAGCATTTTCACATATCAGAAGCGGTGTAATTTGTATATATTATACAGATATAGCATACAGCTGTGATAGGGTGCAGCGGGCAGAGGTTCTCTAAACTAAGAGGATAAACCTCTGTGCCTTAAAAGCATCGAAGCTGAGGAAAGTGATGCAAAAAACCGCCGCTTACCGATAAGCAAGGGGCGGTTTTCGCTGCGGGGCGTTCCCCGCTGGTCTACCCGGCAGGATTCGAACCTGTGACCTTCAGAGTCGGAGTCTGACGCTCTATCCAGCTGAGCTACGGATAGTCACGGCTTATGTTTAGCATAAGCCTCATATAATATTCCTGAGTATCCCGAAGAGGGCGGCTGCTGCTATGATCACCACAGCGGCGGCCTTAAAGGGAAGGGATAATTCAGTCTTTCCCGTGTATACATATCTTGCAGCAAAGGCAAGCACACATATCCCTGATGCAGGCAAAAGCGTAAGGGACAGGGGGTTATGGTGCCATGCCCCGGCAAGGTCAAGCCTTACCATATCCGCCAGAGCACGGGTCATGCCGCAGGAGGGGCAGAGAAGACCTGTGTGCGCCCTTATGGGACATTCAAAGCCAAAGCCCGTCACAGCCGCAAAGACTGCATATCCTGCAAGCAGCAATGCCATAATACCTAAATTGAGCAGCGCCCGCTTAAAGCGGATATCTCTGTGTGCATCACACGGGATGGACTCTGTTCTGTGCATCCGCATTGGGATCTACGCCGTACTTTTTGTTGCGGCGCTTTTCAAAGAACTTGGGAGCAACCTTGGGGAACATGGCGTAGGTGAGCACATCCTCCTCCTGCTCTATCCATTCCGCACACTCCATCCTCAGCTTTTCAAGCTCAGGCTCCAGCAGATCCGCAGGACGGCAGGTTATGGGCTGTTCATCCCCGAGTATCTTCTTTGAGAATTCGGGGTCTATGGGAGTGGGGGTCTTGCCGTACTTGCCGGCGATAATATCATGGAATTCCTTGGTGACAGTGGCATAGCGCTCACCCTTGAGCACATTGAACACTGCCTGGGAGCCTACTATCTGTGAAGAGGGAGTTACAAGGGGGATATTACCCGCATCCGCACGCACCTTGGGCACCTCACGGAGCACTTCCTCGAACTTCTCCTCCTTGCCTGCCTGCTTCAGCTGGCTGAGCAGATTGGAGAGCATACCGCCGGGAACCTGATATATAAGGGCATTTGCGTCACAGGCAAGCACCTTGGGATCAAGCAGCCCGTTCTTTATATACTTTTCTCTCAGTGTCATGAAATAGGAGCGTATCTCTGTCAGCTTCACCAGATCAAGGCCTGTGTCATATTCCGTACCCTTCAGAGCCGCTACCAGTGACTCCGTAGGAGTGTGAGATGTGCCGTTTGCAAGAGGTGACATGGCTGTATCCACTATGTCGCAGCCGTTCTCTATTGCCTTTAACAGGCACATGGAAGCAAGGCCGGATGTATAGTGGGTATGCAGATCCACAGGTATGCTGATGTTCTCCTTGAGAGCCTTGGTAAGGCTTGCTGCCCTGTAAGGAGTGATAAGGGCTGCCATATCCTTGATACAGATGGAATCAGCGCCCTCGGACTCGCACTGCTTTGCGTAGTTCACATAATACTCATCGGTGAACACATCCCCTAAGGTAAAGGACATAGCCACCTGAGCGTGGGCACCCTCCTTCTTTGCGGCATGGATAGCCGAGTGGAGGTTCCTTATGTCGTTAAGGGCATCGAATATACGTATGATGTCCATGCCGTTTGCCACAGTCTTCTGCACAAAGTATTCAAGGACATCGTCCGCATAGTGGCGGTAGCCCAGCATATTCTGACCACGGAAGAGCATCTGGAGCTTTGTGTTGGGCATTTCACGGCGGATAATGCGCAGCCTTTCCCAGGGATCCTCATCAAGGAAGCGTATGCAGGCGTCAAATGTGGCACCGCCCCATACCTCTGCGGCATAGTAGCCTATCTTGTCCATTTCCTGCATTATAGGGATCATCTCATCAATGCTCATGCGTGTAGCAATAAGGGACTGATGGGCATCTCTGAGGACGGTCTCAACTATCTTTACACCCATGACCGCACCACCTTATGCGATAGTAACGATCACGTCGTCGGTCTGAACGGTGTCGCCCTTCTTGACGGGAACGGATGTGATCTTGCCGTCAGCAATGGCAACGATGTCGTTCTCCATCTTCATGGCTTCAAGCACTGCCACTACCTGACCCTTTGTTACAGCCTGACCCACGCTTACCTTGACATCAAGGATATTGCCTGTCATGGGAGCCTTTACGGGCGTGCCCTCCCCTATGGGGGCAGCTGCGGGAGCAGCAGGGGCTGACCTTACGGGAGCAGGAGCGGCAGCAGCTGCGGGAGCAGAGCCGGTGCCTGCCTCCTCAACCTCAACATCGTAGGTCTTGCCGTTGACGGTTATATTGTATCTTTTCATATTATCACCTTTACAGAGACTGGAGTTATATCAGGCTGTGCTTCTTGGGAAGAGTTCTTACCAGGCGCTTGCCTGCGCATACTGAAAGCTCATCTGCTATCAGCTGCTTGGCATAGGCTGCCTGTGTCACATCAGCCACTGCGCCCTTCTGTGCAGCAAGGAAGGGAGAGCCCTCATTTGCGGCATACTCTGCGGCTATAGCCTCACGGGCTGCCTTTGTGTCGCTGACACCCTGCAGCCTGTCATGATAGAGAAATTCAGCGGCTGTCATGGGATCGAGAGGGGCTATAACAGCGGTATCAAGGGCAATGGCAACGTCCGCACTTGCACCTGCAAATGCAGAGAATACCGAACCTGCTGCTTTTCCTGAAATAAGTGTTATCTTAGCGGAGGTAGCCGCCGCATATGCCCCGGACATGGTCATAAGGGAGCGGGGCGCACACTTTACACAGGGCACATCCACTATGCTTATCACAGGGATGGAATAGGCATCGCAGAGCCTTACAAGGCGGGATGTCTTCTCCATATCCGCATCGGTAAGGGGCGTTTTGGGGTCGGTGGCTATTATTCCTGCCGCCATGCCCCTTACAAAGCCCAGTGCCGCAACACTGCTGCCGTATCCTTTATAAAGCTCAAGGAGGGAGCCTGTATCAGCAATGGTCATCGCTGATTTCTCAGCCGTGGAAAAATCAGCCGCCTCATCCCCGGAGAACTCGCCCCCTGCAGGGACGCTCAGGTTGTTCTCGGGCATAAGTGCAAGATAATCCCTTACATTCTCAAAGGCACTCGCCTCATCCCCGGCACAGATGCTCACAATGCCGCTCTCTGCGGCTGCCTTCCCGTCAAGAGGGAAAGCAGGGTCAAAGTACAGGCTGCTGTCAGCGCACTGTACCGAAAGGTCAGCCCCGCACGCCACAGAAGCCATAATACCGGAGCATATCCCGCATATGACGGAAACAGTGGGTATCAACCCTGATGCATCCGTCACCTTGGACATGATAAGGCTGTATGCGGCAAGGGACTTTGCGCCGTCGTCAAGGTATGCGCCGTGGGAATCATACACTCCCACAACAGGCACGCCGTTTTGCATGGCAAGATCGTATACCTTTGCTATCTTGCGGGCATGAGCCTCATCCACAGCCCCCGAAAGCACTGTGCTGTCCTGGGAAAAGGCGTAGACTGCACTGCCGTTCACAAGCCCGTGAGCCGCAACGACTGTACTGCCTCTGCCGTCCTCGGAAAATGCGGGGAAAAGCTCTGTATACGCTCCCCCGTCAAAAAGCATGGCAAGGCGCTCCCTTGCAGGAGTCTGCGCCCTGCTGTAATATTCTTCTTTAGAGATCATATATTCCTCCCGAAATGAGGGTACGCTGTCAGCATTCGGCTGTCCGTTGTTCAACCGCCGAAAACGTTTATAACTGCAAACATCTCTCCCATTATACTACAACACTTCAGAAAATACAAGTCTTTTTTGTAAAATTCTGCCCGGATCATACCTGTTTCAGTCTTACAGCCGCCCAGTCGGAGGATTCACGCATATTTACCATCTCAAAGCCCTGTGCGCACACAGCGGAGATGACCTCATCCGCACGGGGGGATATTATCCCCGAGATGAGAAGCACCCCATCCTTGCCCAGAAAGCCCCTGAAATAGGGTGCCATGGCGATTAGCACATCCGCAACGATGTTGGCACAGATAAGGTCATACCCAGTGCCTATGCGCTCCCGCAAAGCGCTGTCCTCGCAGATATTGCCCACGGCTGTGGTGTATCTCTCCGGGGGGACGTGGTTTTTGGATGCTGTTTCGTTTGCAATGCGCACGGAATTCTCGTCTATATCCACCGCAAAGGCAGATGATGCCCCAAGAAGCAGTGCAGCCACGGAGAGTATTCCGCTGCCGCAGCCCAGGTCAAGCACCTTTTCTCCGCCCTTTACGCATTCATCAATGTATTCAAGGCACAGGCGGGTGGTGTGGTGCTGGCCCGTCCCGAAGGAGGAGCCCGGGTCTATCTCCAGCACGGTGCGGTCATCGGTGTTGTCATAGCTTTCCCATGAGGGCTTGACTGCAAGCCTTTCCCCCACGGTAAAGGGCTTGAAGTACTGCTTCCAGTTTTCTGCCCAGTCCTCCTCACGGATAGAGCCCATGTCTATTGCAAGCCTTCCGAAGCGCCCGTCCTTGTCATATGCCGCCAAAGCCGCCATTTCGGAACGCACCAGAGACAGCTGCTCCGCCCCCTGTGCATTGTCAGCAAGATAGAAGGTGACAGCGGTCTCGCAGTTTCTAAGCTCCATCAGATCGTCGTCGATGTAGTCCCAGTTTCCGTCCTTGCGGGCAAGGAAATCCTCAAAATCGGCGGCATCCTTTATGACAAAGCCTGTGACTCCGATGCCGAGAAGTCTCCCGCATACAGGGTCAATGCCCTCCGTAGTAGTATATATGCTTATTTCAGTCCAGTTCATAACATCACCCGAGGAATGCACAAAAAGGCGGCAACACCAAAGCAACAGGGTCGCCGCCTTATGGTCATCAGTTTACTTTCTCTATCCAGCCCAGGGGATCTTCTGTCTTGCCCCACTGGATGCCTGTGAGAGTGTCATAGAGCCACTGTGAGATAGGTCCTATCTTGCCGCCTGTAAGGGTCATTACCTTGTCACCGTACTTGAGCTCACCGATAGGAGAGATGACAGCTGCAGTGCCTGTGCCGAAGGCCTCCTCAAACTTGCCCTCGTCATATGCCTTTACCAGCTCATCTATCTCGATATTGCGCTCTGTTACCTTGTAGCCGTGGTGACGCAGTATCTCTATGCAGGACTTTCTTGTTATGCCGCCAAGGATGGACATTCTGTCCAGAGAGGGAGTGATGACCTCACCGTCAACCACGAACATAACGTTCATGGCGCCTACTTCCTCAATGTACTTGCGGTGAACACCGTCAAGCCACAGTACCTGCTCATAGCCCTGCTCTGCAGCGACTTCCTGTGCCTTAAGGGAGATAGCGTAGTTTGCGGCAGCCTTGGTAAAGCCGGTACCGCCTGTTACAGCACGGACATACTTTTGCTCCACGTAGATCTTAACAGGTGCAAGCCCTGCTGCATAGTATGCGCCCACAGGAGAGCAGATGATGGCAAATATCAGGTGCTTTGCGGGATGAACGCCCAGCATGGGGTCAACTGCAAATACAAAGGGACGGATATAGAGGGATGTGCCGTAGTTGTGGGGCACCCATTCCTCATCCACCTTTACAAGAGCCTTTACAGCCTCAACAAAGTCGTTCTCGTCGATGTGGGGGATGCAGAGCCTGTCATTGGAGAGATTTATGCGCTTTGCGTTCTCATAGGGCCTAAAAAGCTGGATGTCGCCCTTTTCGGTGCGGTAAGCCTTCATGCCCTCGAAATCCGCCTGACCGTAGTGGAGCACCATAGCGGAAGGGTCAAGCTCAAAGGGAGCGTAGGGAACGATCCTCGCATCATGCCAGCCCTGTCCCTCGTCATAGTTCATAATGAACATATGATCGGTGAATATCTTGCCAAAGCCCAGCTTGCTCTCGTCAGCAGGCTTTGCCTTGGGGTTTGTGGTCTTTGTAACGTTGATCTGCATATAAAACACTTGCCTTTCTAAAAAATAAACTGGAATATATTATACCACCATATAATTGATTTTTCAAGTAGATACACAAAATTTTCATAAAAAAGCCCGTATCCCCGTCAGTGCAGGGCAGACAAAGCTTTTTCCCATACTATCGGGATGTGGCACAGGTTTGTATAAAATGTCAATTGCTTTTTTGTACACAGATATGTAATAATGTGTTACAGCTTCAAAGCAATACATCACAAGGAGACAGGTATGACACACGAGAGGACGATAATCGACACTATAAGCGGGATTGTATCTGCAAAGGGCATTGCCATGGCAGGCATAGACGGTCTGGGAGGAGCAGGCAAGAGCACCGTATCGGAGAGCATCTGCGCAGGGCTTGAAAAGGCGGGTGTACACACAGTACTCCTCCACATCGATGACTTCATCCACACAAGGGCAATAAGGTATGACAGCTCCCGCCCTGACTGGGAATGCTACTATGACCTGCAGTGGCGATACGACTATTTCAGGGAGTGTGTCGCAAAGCTCAGGAAAGGCGGTGAAACGGAGATCGAGCTGTATGACAAGGACAATGACACCTACTACACCCAAAAATACACCACGGACAGCAGGACGGCTGTCATAGTGGAGGGGATATTCCTGCAGAGGAATGAGCTTGAAGGGATATTCGACTATATGATATATATAGACATTCCGGAGGATGTAAGGCTGCAGCGAGTCTTAATGCGTGACACCTACATCGGCAATGAAAACGAGATAAGAGCCAAGTACGAGAACAGGTATTTCCCTGCAGAGCGCCGTTATTTCAGCAGGTACCGCCCGGACATGAGCGCAGATATATGCATAGGTGAAAAGTAATGACACAGTGGCTTTTCTTTGACCTTGGGAACACCCTCTATGATGAGACCTATTCCGACCTTGAAAGGGTCACCTCACTGCTTGAAAAGGCTGCCCCAAGCATATCAGTGCCCGATTTTCTGGCGCAGATGAAAGCAGGTGCCGCCGCCTATGCCCCCTCCCCCTTCCAGTACGCAAGGAAGCATTTTGCCATTCCCTGTGATGAGCCCTACTCCACGGATAAGGAGGTGCTTTTTGACGGTGTGGCTGAGCTGCTTAAAGCTCTCAGGGAGATGTACAGGCTCGCTGTCCTTGCAAATCAGCCCTCGTCCACTGCGGAGCGGCTGAAGCGTGACGGGATATACGGATATTTTGACATTTGCCTGCTGTCCGAAACGGAGGGGCTTTCAAAGCCCGACCCCGCCTTCTTCGCATACGCTGTGGAAAAGGCAGGGTGCAGCCTCGCCAGCATCACCATGATAGGCGACAGGCTGGACAATGACATTTACCCCGCAAAAATGGCAGGGATGAAGACCATCCGCATCCGACAGGGACTGAGCGCCGTACAGGAGCCGATAAGTGATGAGTACCGCCCGGATGCCACAGTTTCATCCCTGAATGAGCTGGGGGAGCTGCTTCTTGGGGGCATATAGTTTTGGGACACACCTGCACACGGAGAAACGAGGGGGTTTTTCTTTAGTTTCAGGTATAAAAACCCCTGCTCCGTGTGTATCTGATTGAAGCCTGCACCGCATCTTCACCGTCAAACTCTGTTGTCTGCCCGGCGGTTGTTATTACATAGCTTTTTTCACCGTTTGATTTTGTCTGAATGTCTCCGCTGCGGATTATTCCGTTTACGAAGTGTATTGCCTTTATATCGTCCCGTTCCTGCCCGAAAAGTTTTATCTTCATATCCTTATCTCATCCACCTCTGCCATTGTGAACGTGATGCCCCTTGTAACGCCTTTCTCATCGTCATACACCACATACCCGTTATTGTCAGTCATATACAAAGATATTATTCTGTCTATCTTTGTGCCATTGATAATAATCATGCTTGTTCTCCCTCCTATCCATTTTTCATCATTGCTTTCATCGTATCGTAGGAATACACCTTGACGTTGTCACTGTCACCGGCATCCGCATCACAGTGTTGTTGACCTCGATGTGCTCAGCATCTATGGTTATACTGTGATACGGGTGCTTTTTCAGCAGCTCTGCCAGAGGCTTGCACAGCCTCTCTATTAAGTTCATTTCCTTTTCAGTCATTCTTTATCATCCTCACGCAGTATGTCAGTTATCTCAAGCAAGCATCCCGCTACTTCTTCCCACAAATCAGCCAAATGTATATAGCGATCGACTTGCTCCTTCAAGCTCTTGTTTTCTCTGTTTGCGGCATCGTAAGCCGCTTCCATCGCATCAGGCATCTTTATCATCCTTTCACAAAAAATAAAAGCACACGTCTCCGTATGCCTTTATTATAACCGATATTATGTTGGACATTCAAGGACATCTTGCACATCAGACACGGTTGTGATATAATACTACCGTGCGGGTCAGATCACCTCCCCGAAAGGAGGTGAAACGATGATACGACGATATCGGTTTTATAACGATACAGACCTCACGCGTGAGCAGATCATATCACTAATGCCCTCGCAGCTGCCATACGGTGTCAGGTTCATAGAGCTCCGCCCGTCCAAATGCGATCTCTATGACTACATTCTTGTCGTGAAGCTGTCAGCAAAATACATCCGTGATCATTCTTGACTTTCATGAATAAATCTGGGAGAAAGCCCGCACCCTCCTGCCGTGCTCCAAACGCGGCAGGAGGCTTTTTATTTCCTGAATACTATTGTACCATGTGCAGGAAGGAACATTCAAGGACATCTTTACGGTATCAGCTCAGTTATTCCCTTTACCGCCTTATATGCTCGTTGCATAAGCGTGTTCTCTGCAAGATATTCAAGCCCTTTGAGCGTTATCTTGGCGTTTTCATAGCATAATACAGGCATCCTCATGTAGTTTCTGAATTCCACGCCCTTGATGTATCCGCTGTCCGAGAGCATTTCAAGATATGCAGCAAATCTTTGTTCGGATATGCCCAGAGCCTGAGCGTTCCACAGCTTGCTGTCTATGGGCTGCCCTGTGTCCATGTTCGCTTCAAGAGCCGAGAGTATCTTGTATATTACAGTGAAGTGGTCATGTGTCAGTTCCATATCATCCCACCTTTTCCAGTATGTGCCTTACAAAATCATCCGGCAGCCGTATATTATATTTTTTGATATGATATGTCAAAAAGTCGGGCCACCGATACAGTTCGTCTTCGTATATCATAAACAAATCAGAAATTTTTTCTTTCGTCACACAGTCGATCGAAGCCCTCGGGCAACTTGCTTTATATCTGAAGCTTTCAAGGTAGTTTATAATTTTGCTTTTATCATAATCAACGGATTCTACGATGTATTCTGAAACACTTCCGCAGTCTGCAAAAGAAATATCCATCTCTTTAAAAAAGCCGATGTTAGTCTTTGATTTCTTCTCCATTCTTGAATCGCCTCCAATCACCGGTATTCATATTTGGACTTCCGACAAAAACCGTTCCTTCATCAGGAGCATAATAAACATCATCATTTGGTGCTTTTATGTCTGCATTCGGCAGGACTTTTGACAATCTTTCCGCAAATGAGTTTTCACCACGTCCCAGAGAGCAATTCACAAGTCTCAGGTCTCCACCTTTGTACCCTCTGCTGATAAGCTCCTTTGCAAATTCTTCGGGTGTCATCTGCACTGCTTTGCCATTGACATCTATTTCGATTTTTTGAGATAAGCCTGTGCGTTTGGAATCATAAGCACCATGAGCATATATATCGATTCTGTTTCTTTCAGGTTCAACAGATGTAGCATCTGCATATAGTGGACTGTTTTTGCTGAATAGATTAAGCCCGTTATTATATAAACTTTTATCGGATTCTCCGTCTAAATATATTTTATCATATCCGTCAGATGATGTCAATACAGAAGATGCTGCTGCTTTGTTTCTTGTCGCCCACACCGTCTTCATACTCGTACTTCTGTCATACCCCAACACCTGAGTATTCTCGTTATGCGTGCTGAGCCCCTTCTCTTTGCAGAAATCCTTGTACCTGTCACGGTCAGCCCGGAGCTGCCCCGCCGCCTTCTGCAAGCCCTCGGTGTCTCCCGCCTCCTGTAACATCATGCACTCCCGCTTGTCAGCCCGTATCTTCCGTTCAAGAGCCCGCTGCCTCTGTGTCTCCTCGTACCGTTCGGCGTTCTCCGCCTCATCGTAGGGGTAGTATGTTTTCAGCGACAGCCCCGGCATGAAGGGGTACTGCTGATGCCCACAGTTGATGCCGAAAAGCCCGTCCGGCTCTCCGTAGCTGGTCTCACTCAGGGGGATGTACTCTATGGGATTGCCGTTCAGATCTTCGGTGATGCCTCTGGACCCGTCCCGGGAAAATATCCGCCCCTGATAGGGCGCACACTTGGGACGTGCCCCCAGGTGTGAGGACACCTCGATAAGGTCTATTCCGTAGGCATCGCACCGGGCATCCTGTGCCGCCCTCGCTGCATTGCCCATAGTCGAGCGCAGATCCATACGCACATACGCCTCTGGTGTCCACTGCCGCCCCGCTTTGTCCACAAAGCCGGGCAAGCCTTTTTCCGCCAGTTTGTGGATGGTCTTCCGGGCCGCCTCCTGCAAGCTCATGTTGCCGGACACCAGGTCAGCCGCCCCCTCATTGAGGACATTCAGCACTCCCTGCCTGTCCACCTCGGCGGAGATGTCCCTTATCGCCTGAGAATAGGCAGACTGCGCCGAATACTCCATGACCGTGTTGACCATGTTGCACCGCTCTGAGAGAGCCTCGGCATAGCCCCCGGCGATCTCAGCATTTTGGACGTTCAGCTCTTGCCTGGACTGCCGCTCGAATGCGTCAAGACTTTCCTGCACGTCCTCGGTCATGCGCCCCTTTTCGGATAAGAGGTTCATCATAGCATCATCGAGCCGCCCGACCTCGCCCTCAGCCGCCCCGATAATGGCATCGTACACCTCGGCGGAAATGCCCCCGGAATAACTGTCTATGATGTCCAGAGCCTGACGGTTCACCTCACCCGCCCGTGCCAGCTGCCGTATGCGCCACTTGGACGTGTCGGAGAGCCTGCCGTCCTTGGCTATCTGCTTTGCGATAAGCCGCAGCACTTCATCCTCCATGTCACGGTAAGCTTGCACCACCGGAACAGAGAGCCTGTTTATCTCCTGATTTGTCATATCATACCTTGTCGTGCTTCACTCTGTCGTGAAGCTCCGCCCTCTTTGCGTTGTTCCACCTGTCGATAGTCCCTGTGAGATAACCCGTTATCCTGCGTATCCGCTCAAGAGAGAGGGTGTCATGTATAGAGCAGATCATGATCGCTGTGAAACGATAATGATGAGCCAGTTGGGCCTTTCTAATAGTAAAGGAAAAGACCTTATCCAGGGGTAACAAAGACGGACAGCTTCCGTATCAGATGCCTTTCCTGCTCCTTGACAGAATATTTCTGGTGCATTATAATGATAGGGGGTGATGACTTGAAGATAGAAAAGAACATCTATCCGTATGCTCCGCAGGTGCAGCAGCTCCCCTTCTTCCTTTCGGGGATAGGAGGCAGCGCCTATCAGACTGCTGTGGAAAGGCCTGGGGGCTACGAATGGCATCAGATATTCTGCTGTGCATCCGGTCACGGCAATTTGACCACAGATGTGCTTACCGCACAGATACATCCCGGGGATTACTTTTTCCTGCCAAAGGGGCAGCCCCATTCATACTGTCCCGAAAAGGAAAAATGGGATGTGCGCTGGACAGCCTTCGGAGGTTCAGCCTGTGACGATACTCTTGAAAGGCTTCACATGACACAGGCTGTTGTAATACATCCCGACAGGGACAATACTCTTGAAAAGACCTTCGACAGGATGATAACAGCCATGGAAACGGATATCCTCTACGCCGACTACCGCTGCTCCGGCTATATCTACGATTACATACTGGAATTCCACCGGTACATGAGCAGCGAGACGGACAGCGAAAAGAGCCGCAATACCACTATGCTCATGCCCGCACTCCGCCATATGTATGAGCACTTCAAGTCGGATATATCAGTCACGGAGCTGAGCGGGCTGGTAGGGGTGACACCCCAGCACTTCTGCCGTGTATTCGGCAGGACGATGGGTATGCGCCCTGTGGAGTTTCTCAACAAAATACGCATAGAGGAGGCAAAGCGCCTGCTGACCCAGACGGATTTCACAGTAGCAAAGGCGGCAGAGCAGTCGGGCTTTCACGATACCTGCTATTTCAGCGCATTGTTCAAAAGGTATACCGGGGTGACTCCCTCTGCATATAAGAAGGATCTTACCGAATGACCTTTGTGATTTTAACATCACATTCCTGCAAGATGCTAAAAATATCATCTTGAAATCAGCTCTGTTCTAATGTAAAATAGACATATACTCTATACAGGTGAGGTCAATATGAAGCTTTATGATATGATTCAAGGCGCCATAGACATATCCGTGGAGAAGGGCGAAGCCGCAGGTGTGGGCGTGCTGGTGTACAAGGACGGCAGTGAGGTGCTCTTTGCCGCAGGCGGCAATGCCGATATGGAGAAGGGCAGGAAAATATCAAGGGATACAATATACCGTATGTACTCCATGTCAAAGCCCATTACAGGGGCTGCTGCCATAATACTTGCCAGCGAGGGCGCAATAGACCTTGCTGCGGATGTTTCGGAGTATCTGCCGGAATTTACGGTGCAGAACACCCGTGAGAACGGTGTGCTGCGCCCTGTGAAGCGCCGCATGACGGTGAAGGATCTGCTCAATATGACATCGGGTGTGGCATATCCCGGCGACGATGACACCGCAGGTATGCGCTCGGGGGCGATATTTGCGGAGATGGACAGGAGGCTGTATACCGATTCTCCCGTCACCACAAGGGAATTCTCGGAGATGATGGGCAGGAATGAGCTCCAGTTTGATCCGGGCAGCCGCTTCAGATACGGTGCGGGAGCAGATATACTGGGTGCGCTTATAGAGCGGGTGAGCGGGATGTCCTTCGGAGATTATCTCGGGTCAAGGCTGTTCGAGCCACTGGGGATGGAGGATACGGGCTTCTATGTGCCCGAGGATAAACAGGACAGGCTCTCCAGGGTGTATGAGTACAGTGAGGAGGGACTGCGTGAGAACAGGACGAACCACCTGGGGCTGCGCTATATGAGGGATATACCCCCCGCCTTTGAATCCGGAGGCGCAGGGCTGTGCTCCACTCTGGAGGATTACGCAAAATTCGGCACTATGCTGCTTGCAGACGGCGAGTACAAGGGCAGGCAGGTAATGACCAAAGCGGCGGTAAGATACTTCACCCACGGCGGGATAGAAGCGGAGCAGCGACGTGACCTGTGGAAGGGCTGGGACTGGATGAAGGGCTACGGCTACGGCAATCTCATGCGGGTGTGCGAGGATGAGAGCCTTACCACCCTGTTCTCATCAGAGGGGGAATACGGCTGGGATGGTTGGCTCGGCACCTTCTTCTCCAACGAACCACGGCACGGCATAACGTTCCTGCTCGGGGTGCAGCAGATAGATATGTCAAAGACAGGCGCCCTCACAAGGCGCATAAAGAATATGATTATGAGCGAGCTCACATGAGAAAGGAATGGCAATATGGCACTTGCACAGACACCGCCCATGGGCTGGAATTCATGGAACACCTTCGGCTGGAATATCAGCGATGAGCTGATACGCACCACCGCAGACTTCTTCGCTGAGAGCGGATTAAAGGCTGCGGGCTACGAGTACATAATCATAGACGACTGCTGGAGCGAAAAGCAGCGTGACAGTGAGGGCAGGCTCGTTCCCGACAAGAGCAAATTCCCTCATGGGATGAAGTCCCTTGCGGACTACATCCATTCAAAAGGGCTCAAATTCGGTATGTATTCCTGTGCAGGCACCCATACCTGTGCCGGCCACCCGGGCAGCTTCGAGCATGAGTTCACCGATGCCCAGACCTTTGCGGAGTGGGGGGTGGACTACCTCAAATACGATTACTGCTATAAGCCCTTGGCGGCGGACGGTGCCAATCTGTACAGGCGCATGGCTATGGCGCTGCGCAGCTGCGGAAGAGACATAGTATTCTCTGCCTGCAACTGGGGTGCGGACAATGTGTATGACTGGATACGTTCATCCGGTGCCCATACTTTCCGCTCGACCGGAGATATACAGGACAACTGGTTCAACATAAAGGGCATAATCGACTCCCAGATAGACAAGCAGCCCTACGGCGGCAGCTACTGCCACAACGACATGGATATGCTGGTGGTGGGTATGCACGGCAACTCCCACAATAACGAGGTGCTTGGCGGAGTTGTGGGCGGCTGCACGGACACCGAATACAAGACACATTTCGCCATATGGGCGATGATGGGCTCAGCTCTCATCATCGGCTGTGATGTGCGGAAGATGACCGACACCACCCGTGAGATACTGACAAACCCGGATATCATTTCCATAGATCAGGATATAGAGTGCAGGGGGGCATACTGCATACGGCAGTGGAACAATCCGGAAAATGTGTTCGCACTGATAAAGCCTCTTAGCACCGGCGAATATGCCATAGGTCTGTTCAATCTAAGCGACAGACGTGCGGAGATGTCGCTGCAGTTCTACGACATAGGTCTTCCTGCAGCCTCCGGCAGAGGGCTTGAGATGTACGACTGCTATACACATACGGCTGTCGGCACCTTCACCGAAAGATATGTCACACAGCTTGAGTCCCACGACTGCGCTGTATTCAAGGCGAAGGTGAAGCTCATATGAATTACCGTACCTGCATGGAATGCGGAAAGCCGCTGCTTGCGGATGATATAGCGATACACCGAAAGCTTGTGAACCGGGGTGCAGAGGAGTTCTTCTGCATTGACTGCCTTGCGGTCAAGCTGTGCATAACCCGTGAGATGATCGAGGCGCTCATAGCATACTACCGCAGAACGGGGCGCTGCACATTGTTCGTATAGGGCGGGTGTGCGTTTTTGAGATGTATTCTTCAAATGGTATAGTAAAAGGCTTTGTACTAACCAAACGGCTATGTACAGAGCCTTTTTGCATATCCTGAAGTCTGCTGCAGATGCGGTCAATAAGTAACTATTTTTTGATAATAGTTACCTAAGTAACTTATCATCTGAAAATGGCGGTTGCTTTTTCTGAAATTATCTGCTAAAATAGGATTAACGGTACGGCAGTTACCTAACACACAAAGGAGGAACTACTATGAACACTATCGTTATTTTCTTTTCAAGAGCGGATGAGAACTATTTCGGCGGTTCGATGAGGTATGTGGAGGTGGGCAACACCGA
>DGXE01000015.1:44049-54938 GCA_002395525.1 Ruminococcus sp. UBA4240 | reverse complement strand
AGCTGGTGGACGGACTTGAACCCCCGACCTGCTGATTACAAATCAGCTGCTCTACCAACTGAGCTACACCAGCGCCCGTGTCGCATAAGCGGCGTACATGACGTCGGTCTTTGCTGCAACTATTAGATAATACCACGATTGACCCTGATTGTCAAGTGGATTTTTCAAATTCATATAAAATTTACAAACTAGAGGTTAGATGTTAGAGGCTAGAAGTTAGAAAGCAGCAACAAAAGCGTTGAATGCTTTTATACTCTTTGCCTGCTCGTTCTAGCTTCTAGCCTCTAATCTCTAATCTCTAACAATGAAAAAGCAGCCGGAAGGCTGCCTTTTCACGGAAAGATTTTAAGAGAGGATAGTAAGTAATCGTTTATTTCTGTTACCTATTATACACCATTTGTAACCGTTTTGCAACTATTATATTCCACATATTTTTTCATGTTTTCTTGGTGGATTTGACGATATCTCTGTTTATCTCTTATTTTCATACTTGACAAGGCTGCAAATATGTAATATAATCTAAATTATAATAATCTAAATTATACTAATGACTATGCTTTACATGGAGGTGCCGGTATGGATTTTCTCGGAAGGGAAAAGGAGCTTGCGGTACTGGAAAGGGAGTACAGCAGAAGCAGCAGCTTTGTAGTGGTCTACGGCCGCAGGCGTGTGGGGAAGACCACACTGATAAAGGAGTTTATTAAGGGGAAAAATGCTCTCTATTTCCTTGCGGGTGAGGAGGACGACCGCCAGAATCTCAACAGGTTCACGGAAAAGGCAGCCCTTTTTGCAGAACAGCCCTATATAGCAGGCAGCCGTCTTGACAGCTGGGACAATGCCTTTCGGATCTTCGCCCATTCGTCGGAGGAGAAAAAGATACTTGTTATAGATGAGTTCCAGTACCTTGCACAGATGAACCCCGCCTTCCCCTCCATATTTCAACGGGTGTGGGATGAGATACTTGAAGGCAGCAATACCATGGTCATACTTTGCGGGTCACTTATCAATATGATGACATCCCAGGTGCTTTCCCATTCAAGCCCCCTGTACGGCAGAAGGACAGCACAGATCCGCCTGCAGCCCCTGAGCTTTGACGAATTCAGGGGAGCCTTTCCCGGCAGACCGTTTGAGGAGCTGACAAAGCTGTATTCCATAACAGGCGGTGTGCCGAAATATATTGATTTTTTCACCGGCTCCGGGTCATTATGGGAAAACATCCGTGACAATATCCTTGCAAAGTCGGGATTTCTCTATGAAGAGCCTGTATTCCTTCTGGAAAGGGAGGTGAGAGAGCCTGTCAATTATTTCTCTCTGATGAGAGCCATATCCCTTGGAAATCACAGGATATCAAAGATAGCGGGGGTACTGGAGCAGAAGACCTCCTTTGTTTCTCCCTATCTGTCCACTCTGACAGACCTCTCTCTGGTGGAAAAACGTCTTCCTGTCACTGAAGGCTCCCCGGAGAAAAGCCGCAAGGGTCTGTACTTCATCAGCGATCATTTCATCGACTTCTGGTTCAAATTTGTATACCCCTATCGCAGCGAGCTGGAAATGGACAACGTTGACTATGTAATGGACAAGATCCGTTCAGCCCTTGTGGAAAATCATGTGAGCTTCATCTTTGAAGAAATTTCCAGAGCCACTCTCATATCCCTGTGCAAAAGCAAGAGGATAGATCTTGTTCCCTCAAGAGTAGGTTCATACTGGGACAGCAATACAGAGATAGACGTTGCAGCCGTTGACAATGAAAACAACAGGGTCTTTGCAGGGGAATGCAAATTCTATGAGAGACCTGTTCCCGCAGATGTTTTCTTTGATCTGCAAAAGAAGACCCGCAATGTAAAGGAATTTCAGGGCAGAGAGCTGATCTACGGCATATTTTCCGTCAGCGGCTTTGAGCTGCGGCTTGTTGAGCTGGCTCAGAGCAGCCCTGCATTACACCTCATCAACAACGGAGAGCTTATTTAGTATATCCCTTACATCAGCAGAATTGTCCGGTTTTACCAAAATGTAACCTTATTTTGTTATTTTTGCTATTGCAAAAACTGAAAGATATGCTATAATTAAATATGTATAGGGAGACCTTTTCAAAAGGTCCGACAGACTTTCAAAATTTTTTTGAAAAGCCGCTTTTTCTGTTATGGTCTTGTAATAGTCAGTGTGCTATACTGGTACCATCATCAGAAAACACAAACAGAAAAGAAGGAGAGATTCAAAATGAAGAAGATCACACAGATCGCAAGTGCCGCTGCCGCACTGCTCATGGCTGCTTCCATGGCTGTCAGCGCAGATGCCGCAGTGTACACCACCCGTCCCACAACAGAGGGTCAGTACTACTACCTGCACCTCAACAGCTGCTACTATGATATGTACAGCTATCAGCAGGCCTTAAACGATGCCATTGCACTCAACGGCACTGCAAACGATGTTACCACCATATATGTACAGGAAACAGATTCCAATGCTACCTGCAACTCTGACTACCAGTGGTACAACTCCGCTACCAACAGATATTACAGAACAGAGGCTGCTGCATGGGCTGCAAATTCCCAGGGCAACTGCTACAACGCATACACCCAGGGTCAGTCCTCTCCTACCATGAACTCCACCTATCAGTGGTACAACAGCGCAACAGGCTATTACTACAAGTCCTACAACGACGCATACCGTGCAAACTCTATGGGCAGCATCTTCAATGCCTACACCATAAAGACTGCTGACTATCCCAGTGCAGCCTATCCCTGGTACTCCACCAAGACTAACAAGTACTACCAGAGCCAGACCGATGCTGCAAACGCATCCGGCGGCACAGCAAGCATAGTGCTGGTATACTATGATAGCTCCTCTTCTCCCAGTGCCACCTATCCCTGGTACTCCAGCTACACAAAGCTGTACTACAAGTCCAAGGCTGATGCCACTGCTGCTTCAAACAACAATTCCAACTACGTTTCCTACGCATATTCCGAGACTGCTACAAGCGCAAGTGCTACCTATCCCTGGTACTCCAGCTATACAAAGCTGTACTACAAGACTGAGCAGGCAGCTCTTGCAGCATCAGGCAACATCTCTTCCTATGTTTCCTATGCGTACAACAATGATTCCTCCACTTCCGCAAGCGCTACCTATCCCTGGTACAGCTCCTTCACCAACAGGTACTACAGGACTCAGAGCGCTGCTATAGCCGCATCCAACAACTATTCCGGCTATGTTACCTATGCATACAACTCATCCAACAGCCTGAGCGCTACCTATCCCTGGTACAGCTCTCTCACCAAGAGATACTACAAGACCCAGACTGATGCGCTTGCTGCTTCCAACAACAACCCTAACTACGTTTCCTACGCTTACAGCGTTTCCACCTCCACCAAGGCAAGTGCTGACTATCCCTGGTACTCCAGCTACACAAAGCTGTACTACAAGACCCAGGCTGAGGCTATTGCCGCATCCAACAACAACTCCAACTATGTAAGCAAGGTAAACACCACAACCACTACTACCACTACCACCGTTTCCGCCGGCACACCCTATATCAACGGCCACAAGGAGTACAACGGCTGGACCAATATCGCAAACTACCTGAAGAGCCAGACAGGCAAGAAGGTATATGTCCGCATGAACGGTGCTACCGATATACCCGCTTCCCTGTTCAGCGCCATCAAGGACAGGGATGTTACACCCTGCTTCGTTCTCAAGAACGGTATCAGATGGACTATCGAGGGTGAGGACATCGAAGATGCAAATGATCTCTCAATTGCAGCTGCATCCTCCAAGAACATCCCTGCAAGCGTAGTAAAGACCGTTTCCTCCGGTGCTGTATCCAAGGCGCAGGTAACAGTAGGCGATGAGGGCGAGGACTTCGGCTTTGACGCCAAGATCACCGTTAAGCTCTCCAAGAAGCGTGCAGGCAGAAAGGCTTACATCTATCAGTACGATGAGTTTGAGGACGATCTCACTCAGGTATCCCGCACAAAGATCTCCTCTACCGGCTACTGCACATTTACTGCGTCTTCCGGCGGCGACTATCTTATCATCATAAAGTAAGACAGCCTGACACGAGGCAGCACGAAAACTGCATAACCGCCCCCGCATTCCCGAAAGGAGTGCGGGGGCTGTTTTTTGCAAAGCAAAAAAGATGATGCAAGGGGGAAGTGCAGCATTTCCTCCTTGCATCATCTCTTCAAAAAGCGGAAGCAGAACACGCCCTGCTCCCGCCTCTGATTATTCCTGATGATCCTCAATGTAGGTAACGATGTCGCCTACGGTCTTCATGTTCTGTACCTCTGCGTCGGGGATCTCAATGTCGAATTCATCCTCAAGCTTTTCGATCATGTCGATGATGTCAAGGGAATCTGCCTCGAGATCGCCCTGAATGTCAGAACTCATTTCAATGGAATTTACGTCTGCATCAAGCTGATCTGCCACGATTTCCTTTACCTTGTCAAATACCATTACTTTTACCTCCTGTTTTCGCATGAGCCGGAACACAAAGGCTTGCAGCTTCCTTTGATCCCGATACACCCGCCGCACAGACACATCAACTGTCTATACACCGGATTGGCATGAACTGCCCCGGCCTTACCTGCCGCCCGTCATGAACGTGAAGGGCTGCCCATCGTCCTGTCACTCTTCGGTGAACACTCCGATTTTTCTGAACTTATTATAACGTGTATCAAGTAAAAGGTCAATATCTTTTTCCATTTTGTCTTTCAGCGAATTAGCTAAAAATTCTGAGATGTTTTGTGCTGTTTTTTCCACGTCTGTGTGAGCTCCCTCGTCGGGCTCGGGGATCACAGCCTCTGCTACTCCCAGCTCCACCGCATCCTCTGCGGTTATGCGCATAATGTTGCACGCCTCCTTCTCACGGGAGGGATCCTTCCACAGCAGTGAGGCAAAGCCCCTGGGGGATATTACGGAATATATGGCATTCTCCAGCATGGCAAGCTCATCGCACACACCCAGTGCCAGTGCGCCGCCGCTGCCCCCTTCACCCAGGACTATGGATATAACAGGAACTTTAAGGCGCATGAATTCGTACATACTGCGGGCGATGGCCTCGCCCTGACCCCGCTTTTCCGCTCCTACGCCGCAGTAGGCACCGGGAGTGTCTATAAAGCAGATGACGGGTCTGCCGAACTTCTCCGCCTGACATGCAAGGCGCATGGCCTTGCGGTAGCCCTCGGGATGGGGCATGGCAAAGTTTGTCTCCTTGTTTTCGTACACATCTCTGCCCTTGACCTCGGCTATGACCGTAACGGGCATTCCCCCGAACCTGCACACAGCTCCGAAGACCGCCCTGTCATCCCCGTGGTATCTGTCTCCCCGCATCTCGTATATATCCGTGAATATAAGAGGGATATAGTCCCTTACGGTGGGGCGCTGCTTGTTGCGTATTATCTGCAGCCTTTCATATGGTGTAAGCGGCTCCTTCTCACCGGGAGATCTCTCCGTCCCGTATTCCTCACAGAGGGTGAGCTTCTCCGGTGATATGACACCGCCCCTCTTGTGCAGGCGGATAAGGTGGGAAAGGGTGCGCCGCATATCCTTCCTCGCCGTTATCATATCCACAAAGCCGTTTTCCATAAGGAATTCAGCCGACTGGAAATCATCCGGGAGCCGCTGATTTATGGTGCCCTCTATGACACGCCTGCCCGCAAAGCCTACAAGCACACGGGGCTCAGCTATTATCACATCACCCAGGGAGGCAAAGGATGCTGTTACACCGCCTGTGGTGGGGTCTGTCAGCACCGTTATGTACAGTCCCCCCTGCTCGGAGAACTTAGCTGCCGCACCGGAGGTCTTTGCCATCTGCATAAGGGACACCAGCCCCTCCTGCATCCTTGCTCCCCCGGAGGCGGTGAAGAGTATCAGGGGCAGACCCTTCTCACCGGCATATTCAAAGGCACGGGTGATCTTCTCCCCCACAACGCTGCCCATGGATGCCATCATGAAATGGCTGTCCATTATACCGATGACACATCTCTCCCCCTTTATGGTACACTCCCCTGTTATAACAGCCTCTTTAAGGCCTGTTGCTTCCTGCAGGGAGGATATCTTGTCCTCATATTCCGGGAAGGAGATGGGATTCTTGGTCAGAAGCCCGCCGTTTATCTCCGTAAAGCTGTCCTTGTCGGCAGTGATCTCGAGCCTGTCCTGTGCGGTCATGCGGGAATGGTAGTTGCACACGGGGCACACCCACATATTCTCCGCAATCTTCTCCGTACTGCAGCTCTGCTGACATCTGGGGCACTTGAAGGGAGGCTTTTTCTCCTCCTCCACATTGAAACGGTCCTTGACGACCTTGAACCAATCTTCTAACACAACACATTACCCTCTTACAAAAGTACCGAGTGTACAGTGTACACTGTACAGTTATCGTGTACAAAACATATCAAACGCTCTTAGAACCGTGAGCCTGCGGCTCACGGATAGCCTGCAGCTCATGGCTGCCTGTTATAAGCAAATGACAAAACCCTTTGGCAGAGCTTTTTGCCGATTCGGCATTAGTGTGTCATTGACGTTCACTATTCCTGAGTTTTTACATCTGCATCAGTTTCCTCTTTTTCTAAAGCCGACAGCCGTTCACACTGTACTGCAAAGCAAGCAAAGCGGGGACAGGGGAAATCAGGCAACCAACTCATCGTCCATCACTGTACAGTACACTGTACACTTGAACGGCACCCGCCAACGAGACGATCAAGCCTTATTGTCAATTTCTCTGCTTCTGCTGTCTTACTGTGCGGATGTAGTCGTCCTGTGCGGAGGTGATGTTTATGCTGTCCATGTATTCCCTTGCCTCATGCTTGATGGCAACGGGCTTCATGCTGCCGTATGCAGCCCCTCCGCCGATAGCAGCAGCCACAACACCTATGATGATGGGCATCATAAGGGTGGTGTCCCCGTTTTCGTCGTGACCGAAAAGGATCATCCCTATAATGAATGCGATAATGAATATAACGGCAACAAGTGCGGTGAGCTTGCCCTTGTCCACAGGCAGATCCCCTATGAACTTGCCGGTCTGTCCGTTCATAGCAAAGGTGTACTTGTTGCTCTGCCAGTTGGTGGTGAGCATCCACACGGGCAGCAGGGCATAGTGGCGGCCGGAATACTCGATCTTGAAGTCAAGGTTCTCTGCGCTTACGCTGTTGTGCTTTATGGTAGCCCTTGCCTTTTCATCGGCGGTGTTTTTAAGGCGCTTTTCTATGCGGTCGATGTCGTCCTTGTCCTCAACATCGAATTTCTCCGCCAGAAAGCCCGGCAGATAGGACATGGAAAAGTCCTTCAGCTCTGCAAAGTTATAGGGCTCTATGGAATCCATCAGCGCATCGTCCATGCGCTTTGAGGCATCTGCGGGCACATTCCTGAAATCCACCGTACCCTCACGCAGCACCCTGTATTCCTTTATCTCTATGTACTCTCCCCTGTCGTACTTATCCTTTGCCTCGTACAGACCCCTTATGCCGATAGTACCATCAAAGAGCCAGAAGGGTACATATACCCCCTGTATCTCCTCCACCTTGTTGGATGCCACAAAGTCCTTGGGGATGAGCTTTCTCTTCTGATAATACTCCTTGTACTTCGCAACAGCCTGCTCCTTTTTAAACTTGAAGGGTATGACATGATCCGGCTTGAAATTACCCGTAAACTGTGCGGGCATAATAGTATTGTTGCCGCAGTAGGGGCAGGTGGACGCACCTGTGTTGCCGTCGGTGAGGAGCTCCGCTCCGCAGGTGGAGCAGGTGAAGGCGTGCATCCCCGCATTTTCGGGGTCATCCTCCCCGGTGATCTCACCGTCCCCCTTGGCCTCCGCCTTTTCCTGTTTCTCCTTGTAGGCGGCATCTATCTCCTCATTGGTAAAGGAGCTGCCGCAGTATTCGCATACTAATTTCCCGGTAGCAGGGTCGAAGGAAAGCTCGCCTCCGCAGGCAAGGCATCCTATAGCAAGTGCATCAGCCATATCAGTCATTCCTTTCTTCAGTCAGTACAGGGCATACACCCCCGGCCTGACCATATTAGTTTTTCCATTGTCCAACTTGTGCAATTTTTGCACAAGTTGAATCTCCAAATGACTCTTCCTATTTATAATGTTTTCCAATTGTTCCCCAGTTTTTTCCATTCAAAAGATATTGTTCAGTTCCCTTGCTCCATAAACAATAGTATGAGCAAAAATGATATGCTTTTCATGATCTACTGAATAGAATATGAGATAATTTCCAATGGTAAAAAATCTATATCCCCTATCCCGTATTCTTTTCAGCTTATGAAGCGGGAACATTTCGGGTTGTACACATACAAGCTCAAAAGTTTTCTTTATGTCGTTATATAACTTGGATGCAGCTGCGGAATTATACAGTATGTTTTTCAGATAGTCAAGCGTACTGTCCAGATCTTCTTCAAAAGATCTGGTGTATTCAAGCTTATAAACCATACTTTGCCTCTAATCTTGCATACATCTCATCTGCTGAATATGTTTCGCCCTGTTCTATATTTTTCTCGCTTTCGTCCAGCTTGGCTAACAGCTCTTCTTCATTGTGCACTATGATCCTTTCACAGGCAGGTACTTTGACATCAAAGGGTATTCCTCCCACGAGATTTACCTGACACAAAAACATATTTATAGCTTCTGACATAGATATTCCAAGTATTTCGAGAGTAGCTTCTGCATTATTTCTTACTGATTCATTCACACGAATATGTAATGTCTCATTTTTTATCATGAAAACCCCTCCTTTTGATCCATTGTATCACATTTATTACACAAATGCAATACAATCTTCCCTGGTATCCAATCGTCAAGCTGCACATCAACTGTTTTCTGAATATGTTAAGAAAGTTTTACTGTCACCTTAGTATCAGTCTTCATCGGGGGGCAGGTTTTCCAGCTCATCCTCTTCAACTACGCCCTCGTCGATCTCGCTCTCGTCCACAGCGGCATACTGTACCTCTTCATCCGGCTCACGCTGTGTGCGGGTAAAGGCAACGACTCTGTCCCCGTCCTTTACACGCATCAGCTTCACACCGCCGGAGTACCGTCCCATTACACGGATATCCCCCGCTCTCAGGCGGATGATAACGCCGTCGGTGGCGATCATGATTATATCGTCGTCCTCATCGACTATCTTTATGCCGCAGACATTGCCCCTCTTTTCGTTGACCTTGTAGTTGAGCAGGCCGTAGCCCCCTCTTCTCTGTATGCGGTATTCCTCAAGGGAGACCCTGCGGCCCAGACCCTTTTCCGTAACGGTGAGGACGGCGGCATTCTCACGCACCCTTGCCATGGATACTACCTCGTCGCCCTCACGGAGCTTTATTGCCTTGACACCGTGGGCAGTCCTGCTCATGGCTCTGATGGTGCTTTCCTCTATACGGATGACACGGCCGCCTCGGGTGGCTATCATCACCTGGTCGGAGCCCTCGGTAAGGCGGACACCCCGTATCTCGTCACCCTCATCAAGGCCTATTGCCCGCAGACCGTTGTGGCGCACGTTTGCATAGGCGGAAAGGGGCGTGCGCTTTATCTTGCCCTTTGCAGTCACCATGATGATAAAGCGTCCTTCGTCAAAGTCCCCTGTCTTTATCATGGCTTCTATCTTCTCGCCCTCTGAAAGAGGCAGCATATTTATGACATTCGTTCCACGTGAAACCTTTGAGCCCTCGTTTATCTCAAAGCACTTCATGCGGTACATAACGCCCTTTGAGGTGATGAACAGCACATTGTCGTGGGTGGAGGCAACGAACATCTCGGAGATGAAGTCCTCCTCCTTCTGCCTTATGGCGGAAACACCCTTGCCGCCTCTGCGCTGGGTCTTGTAGTCGGACACGCTCTGGCGCTTGATATATCCCCCGTCTGTTAGGGTTATGACGCAGTCCTCCTCGGCTATGAGCTCCTCCGCATCTACCTCACCGGAAATGTTCTCTATGGATGTGCGGCGGGCATCCCCGTACTTCTGCTTTATCCCCTCCAGGTCATCCTTGATTATCCCCTTGACCCGTGATTCATTTGCAAGTATATCCCTGAAATCAGCTATCTTTTCATTGAGGGAGGCTATTTCCTCATCCAGCTTCTGCTGCTCCATATTTGACAGCTGATACATCCTCATCTGGGCAATTGCCTCTGCCTGCTCCTCGGAAAGGCCGAACCTTGCCATGAGCCTTTCACGGATCTGGGCAATGTTGGCAGAGGTGCGGCATATCTCTATTACCTCTTCTATGTTGTCTGCAGCGATCTTCAGACCCTCAAGGATATGTGCCCTTGCAAGAGCCTTGTCAAGATCGAACTGTGTGCGCCGCCTTATTACCTCCTCCTGGAATTTCAGGTATTCCTCCAGCATCTGCTTTAAGGAAAGGAGCTTGGGGGCATTCTCCACCAGTGCCAGCATGATGACGCCCACGCTGTCCTGGAGCTTGGTGTACTTATAAAGGTTTGAAAGCACCACCTGGGGGATAGCCCCCTTGTTGAGCTCTATGACCACCCTTACGTCATTGTCCTTGTCGGATTCATCACGTACTGCGTGTATTCCCTCTATCTTCTTTATCTTTGCCAGCTCCGCAATGCGCTCTACAAGCTGGTTCTTGTTGACCATGTAGGGTATCTCCGATACCACTATGCAGTTTCTCCCGTGGAGCTCCTCTATTTCTGCCCTGGAGCGGAGTATTATTTTGCCCCGGCCTGTGGCATATGCTTGGCGTATCCCCGCCCTGCCCATGATTATGCCCCCTGTGGGGAAATCAGGTCCCTTGATATGCTCCATAAGGTCGTCAAGGGTGCAGTCGGGGTTGTCCATAAGACACTCCACCGCATCTATGGTCTCACCCAGGTTGTGGGGAGGCACATTTGTTGCCATGCCGACAGCTATGCCCACAGAACCGTTTACCAGCAGGTTCGGGAAGCG
>DGXE01000015.1:0-43984 GCA_002395525.1 Ruminococcus sp. UBA4240 | reverse complement strand
CAGGTTCGGGAAGCGGGAGGGCAGTACAACAGGCTCCTTCAGTCTTTCATCATAGTTTGACTGGAAATCCACCGTGTCCTTGTTGATGTCGGTCATCATTTCAAGGGACAGCTTCTCCATCCTTGATTCCGTATAACGGTAGGCAGCAGGGGGGTCCCCGTCCATGGAGCCGAAGTTGCCGTGGCCGTCCACCAGCGGATATCTCAGGGAGAAATTCTGCGCCAGTCTTACCAGGGCATCGTATACGGATGCATCACCGTGGGGATGATACCGTCCCAGCACAGAACCTACAGTATCTGCGCACTTGCGGTAATCCTTGTCGGGAGTAAGGCCGTTCTCAAACATGGTGTAGAGTATGCGGCGGTGTACGGGCTTCAGTCCGTCACGCACATCCGGCAGTGCTCTTGAGATTATTACGGACATAGAATATGCAAGGAAATAGGATCTCATTTCCTTTTCTATATCCTTGTCCACAAACTTTTGATTTTTAAGGCTGAATTCGTCCATTTGGATGCTCCTTGGGTTAAAGTTGAGATGTTATGCTGCTTCGTTCACAGAGTATCTTGTTCCCATGACAGCAGCAAGCTGCTCTCTTATTTCACTGTTGTTGTCAAATGCCTTTTTGGGTATTACGTACACATTTATCTTTCTGATGTAGAGCACGTAGAGATCCTTTGTCTCCGTCATCTCCACACCGGGATTGTCAAGGTGGATGACCGTTGCGGGAGGGAGCTCGTCCTGCTCCTCGCCGGCTTTTTCAACATTTTCAACATTCTCCTGTTGGCTTGTTGAAATATCCTCCGGCTTTTCCTCACCGTTCACCTCCGGGTCGTACACTGTGGAAATAATTATCCTGTCTGTATAAATTTCAGTATTGTATATTACTCCCTGTACAGTATCAAGTGCCTCAGCCAGCTTCCTGCGGGTGTCACCGGGGCGTTTGAGAACATATATCCCCAGTATGACACACACACCGATGAGCAGAACACTCATAGACTTGGTGCCTGAATCTGTACACAAATTTACTATTTGTATAATCAGTGCAATACAAACTAATACCATTTGTATAATAGTATTTTTTCTCGTATACTTTTTCTGGAATATTCCGAAGCCCCGCAGAATGTCATCCTTGGAACTTTCATACTCTCCCCGGGCTATCATCACAGATATGCCCTCTGAGATCCTTTCATCTATCATATACACTCCTGTTAGGCAGCTGTCAAAACCGATGGTGAATGTCATTCACTTATTTTGACGTTCATTTTACTATCCCATGACATTGTCAGCTTGCGGTGATTTTTCATGCAATCAATAAGGTAAAGATTGACGAGTGTCTGTAAAGGGATCCTTTCTTTATCAGACAAATCTAAAAAGTAATCCATTACATCATCATCAAGTTTCACTGTTCTGTTTTCGTTAAGAACCTCTGCAAAAGGGTTTTTTACAGCATTAGAAAAATCATAGTGTTCTAACATAATCACCCATCAATGCATTGACGTTTTTTGAATATTTACAACGTAGTAAAGGTTATCATTATTCATTACTCACTTCTCTATATATCCAAATCCTTCACAAACACGGCGTTCTTCTCGATGAATTCCTTTCTCGGCTCTACCTTGTCTCCCATGAGTATGGTGAATGCCTCATCCGCACGCTCTGCATCCTCTATGTTCACCCTGAGCATGATGCGTGTCTCCGGGTTCATGGTAGTTTCCCACAGCTGCTCCGGATCCATCTCACCAAGACCCTTGTATCTCTGCACATTGATGGTGCCGTCACCCTCGGCGGACAGCTCCTGTATGTACATATCACGCTCTTCCTCGGAGAAGGCATACTTAGCCTTTTCCTTCTTGCCCTTGCGCTTTGCCACTTTGAACAGGGGGGGCTGTGCTATGTATATGTTGCCGTTTGTGATAAGCTCCCTCATGTATCTGAAGAAGAATGTGAGCATGAGCGTCCTGATATGGTAGCCGTCCACATCCGCATCGGACATGATGACCACCTTGCCGTATCTCAGCTTTGATATGTCAAAGTCCTCGCCTATGGAGGTGCCCAGTGCCGCCACAACAGGCATCAGCTTTTCATTGCTGTATACCTTGTCTATGCGTGCCTTTTCAACATTGAGCATCTTGCCCCAGAGAGGGAGTATTGCCTGATAGCGGGCGTTTCTCCCCAGCTTTGCGGTACCGCCTGCGGAATCGCCCTCTACTATGTACAGCTCTGTAAGGGCTGTGTCCTTGTCATAGCAGTCATGGAGCTTGCCCGGCAAAGATGCGGAGTCCATTGCGGATTTTCTCCTTGCAGTCTCCCTTGCCTTCTTGGCAGCCTCTCTTGCCTTCTGGGCGTTGTTTACCTTCTCCATCACAAGCTGGGCAGTGGTGGGATCCTCCTCCAGAGCGTACATCAGCTTCTGGTATACCATATCCTCCACCAGCGGCCTTGCCTCGGGATTTCCCAAACGTCCCTTGGTCTGCCCCTCAAACTCGCAGTTGGTGAGCTTTACGGAAATTATGGCTGTGATGCCCTCACGTACATCATCACCTATGAGCTTGTCCTGATTTTCCTTTATGTAGCCGAATTTCTTGCCATATTCGTTGATCACCTTGGTAAGGGCATTTTTAAAGCCTGTTTCGTGGGAACCGCCGTCTGTGGTGTGGATGTTGTTGGCAAAGCTCCTCACATCCTCATTGTAGCTGTCATTCCACATGAGAGCCACTTCCGCCGTCATGTCATCCTTTACGCCGGAAAGGTAGATCACCTTGTCCGAAAGGGGCTCATATCCCTTTACCTTGTGGATATGCTCTACAAATTCCCTTATGCCCCCCTTGTAGTGGAGGATCTCCGTCCGGGTATTCTCAGGATCACGCAGATCAGAGAACACTATCCTTACCCCTGCGTTAAGGAATGCCTGCTCCCTCAGCCTTGTGAGCAGTATGTCATAGTCATATACAGTGGTCTCAGTGAATATGGTGGGGTCAGCCTTGAACTTTACATTGGTGCCCGTGCGGTCGGTGGTGCCTATTACCTTCATTTCCTCATCGTAGTGACCGCCGTTTTCAAACCGCTGGAAATGTATCTCCCTGCCGTCGCACACGGTAAGCTCCAGCCACTGGGAAAGGGCATTTACAACAGATGCGCCCACACCGTGGAGACCGCCTGCCACCTTATAGCCGCCGCCGCCGAACTTACCCCCTGCATGGAGTATGGTATATACCACCGTCGCCGCAGAGATGCCCTCCTTGTGGTGTATCTGGGTAGGTATGCCTCGTCCGTTGTCATCTACCTCTATCACATCCCCGGGGAGGATATTCACCTTTATCTCCGTGCAGTAGCCTGCAAGAGCCTCATCTATGGCATTGTCCACGATCTCATACACAAGGTGGTGCAGACCTCTGGGTCCTGTGGAGCCTATATACATACCGGGGCGCTTTCTTACAGGCTCAAGGCCTTCAAGCACCTGTATCTGCTCCTCGCCGTATTCACCCTCTGCGTTGAAATTGGCGTTAAGCTCTTCGGAATTCATTTCTTCTGTGGTTCTTATCTCATCAGACATAATATACTTCCTTTACTAGGGGTCAGGGTTTAGGTGGATAGGGATCAGGCTTTGACGGATAATCAATCGCTTGCTTCCCTCTATCCTGCAAAAGCTATACTTTTACATAAACATAAGGTAAGACTATAAGCTTACTGTTTCAGGCTAGTGCCTAGCAGCCTGAAACCTAGCCACCTACTAGGAGTTAGGGTTTAGGTGGCTAGGAATCAGGCTTTGACGGATAATCAATTGCTTGCTTCCCTCTATCCTGCAAAAACTATACTTTTACATAAAACATAAGGTAAAACTATCAGATTACTGTTTCAGGCTAGTGCCTAGCAGCCTGGAACCTAGCCACCTACTAGGAGTCAGGGTTTAGGTGGCTGGGGATCAGGCTTTGACGGATAATCAATCGCTTGCTTTCCTCTATCCTGCAAAATCTATACTTTTACATAAAACATAAGGTAAGACTATCAGCTTACTGTTTCAGGCTAGTGCCTAGCAGCCTGAAACCTAGCCACCTAGCTATTACTTCTTTTGATGACCGTTCTCGATGATATGTTGGTCACGTAGACCTTTTCCTTGCCGTCTTCCACGGCACATATAAAGCACTTGGGCATATCGTAGGATACATACACCGCATTCTTTCTCTTGCCCGCTGCTGCAATGTATTCCCTTGTTTCAGCGGACACAGTGGTCTCTATATCAAATATGCCTATGATATCCCCGGTCCTTACAGTTCTTTCATTTCCTATGTGAATATACATTGAAACATCTTCTTTTTGAGGAGACTTACCTATTACTTATTATTTTCCCTTTTTCAACCCTGAATATCTTCGCATTCTTCGGCATATCACCCAAAAGCTCGCAGGTGGTGATGAATACCTGCATCCCCGGGATCCTCCCAAGGATGAATTCCCTCCTGCCTGCATCAAGCTCGCTCAGAACATCATCAAGGAGCATGACCGGCGGATCCTTGCATTCATCCCTTATTATCTGCGCCTGGGCTGCCTTCATGGCAATGGCTGCCGAGCGCTGCTGACCCTGTGAGCCGAAGTCCCTTACCAGAAGGCCGTCTATACGAATGCTCAGGTCGTCCCTGTGAATGCCGTAAAGGGTGTATCCCACCCGTATATCCTCATTCACGGATGCCCTCAGCTTTTCAAGGTATATCTCAGACAGCTCCCCCTCAAAGTCGGTGCTTTCTATACTGTCATAGATACTTGACAAATAGTATAATTGAAGTTTTTCTTTACCATTTGTAATATCATCATAAAGATGAGAGGCATACTTATTAAGGCTCCTGCAGTATATATCCCTTATGACGGATATATACGCACCTGTTTTTGCAAGCTGCTCATCCCATATGCCAAGGGTGTCCTTCGGGGCAAGGCCGGCGGAAATATCCTTGATAAGGGCGTTTCTCTGGGATAGGATGCTGTTGTACTTGTTAAGGGCATAGACAAAGGAGGGTTTGAGCTGAGATGCACACAGATCCACAAAGGATCTGCGCCTGTCGGGAGAGCCCTTTGTAAGGCTCAGATCCTCCGGGGTGAATACAACACATTTCAGGGTGCCGAACAGCTTAGAGAGCAGGGGCACCTTCACCCCGTTGAGGTATATATCCTTGTCCTTGATATTCCCCTTCTTCACTGCAAGGGATATGCTTTGCTCCCTGACAGCATCCTCAAAGGTAAGGGATATATCCGCCCTCTGCTTTTCAAAGCCGATTATGTCCCTGTCACGGGTGCCCCTGAATGAGTGGCAGCCTGTCATGGTCCATATGGCCTCTATCATGTTTGTCTTGCCCTGGGCATTTTCCCCCGCAAGTATATTTATCCCCCTGTCGGGGACTATATCCACTCCGTCAAGGTTTTTATAGCCGTCTGCCTTTATTGATGTAATATACATATCAGAAAGTGACCGTTATTATGAGCTCTTCATCCTCAAAAACTATCTTGACTGTGTCTTTGTCGGTTATCTTCTTTCCCCTCTGGGTGCATACCTCATCGTTTACATAGCATATGCCGTCTGCTATCATGTTCTTTGCGTCCCCGCCGGTCTCGGCAGCTCCGCTGAACTTGATGAGATCCCCCAGCTTTATATAGGGAGGCCTTACCTTTACTTCTATCTTTTTCATACTTATCACTTCAGCCTTACGGGCAGAACAAGGAATGTAAAGCTGTCACCGCTGAGAGGGACCATCTTCATGGGAGATGTGGGGGAGCCCATCTGCAGCTTTACCTCATCACATCCGGAGTGCTTGAGGGCCTCCAGCAGATATTTGCAGTTAAAGCCTATCTCCACTCTGTTCCCGCTCATCTCCACATTCATCTCGTCGTAGAAATTGCCCTGTGATGTGGATGTGGTGACCTTCAGCTTCCCGTCCTCAAAAAGGCAGCGGACAGGTGCCTTGGTATGCTCGTCTATAAGCAGCATACACCGGTCCAGAATGTACACAAAGCTGTTTACGTTGATTATTACCTCTGTATCGTAGCTTTTCGGGATAGAGCCCTTGTAGTTGTGGAACTCGCCCTCCAGCACCCTTGTTATAAGGGTATAGCCGTTCATCTCAAAGGCGGTGAACTTCTTTGTGACGTATACGTTTACTGCCGCATCGTTGTCATCCTTCAGGAGCTTTTCTGCTTCAAGCAGGCTGCGGGATTTTATAACGAAGTTGAATACATCCTCTGTATCTATCGCTTCTTTTCTGATGGCAAGGCGGAAGCCGTCTATTGCCACCATGTTGAACACCTTATCCTGTATCTCGAATAGCTCACCCTTGAGTATAGGCTTGCTGTCAAGCTGGCTCACCGCATAGGAGGTCTGGCTTATCATGCTCTTCAGGACTGCCTGGGGCACGGCAAAGGAATCGGATCTGTCGATATCAGGAAGTGAAGGGTACTCATCCGCCGACATTGCAGGGATATTGTATATGGCATTGCCACCTGTTATGGTGGTCTTCAGGTTGCTGTCCACCTCAACGGTTATCTTGTCGCTGTCCAGCTTTCCTACTATGCTGCAGAATATGCGGGCATTGAGGATAAATTCACCGTGATCCTCGCTTTCGGCTTCTATGACGTTCTGCAGCCCTAACTCCATGTCATAGCCTGTTATCTCCAGCTTTCCCCCGTCGATATAGAACTTAATGCCTTCAAGACAGGGTATGGTGGATCTCTGAGGTACTACTCTTGAGATATTGTTGATTGATTCAAGAAATGTCTTTCTCTCTACGGTGAATCTCATTGCCATTCTCCTTTTCATTTAATGCTCATCATTCTTTTGATGATAATCAATCTATCTTGTTTTTGATGTATTTGTTGTAGTGTTGAAACCTTTGAAAATTCCCTTTTTCCTTTTGGATAAAGAATAATTTATCATAAGGCGGCGTGTTGGTAAAATGTTGAATAGTCAAATGATAAAAATGCCTGTTGAAACACATGAAAAACTAAATGTTGAAAGTCAGATTATTTTGAAAATCATGTTAAATTTTAAATTATGTTGAAAATCTGTGTTGAAAGATCATATCACAGTCCGATTATACATTTAGTAAACTGCCGCCGATGGCTTTGTAACCGCAGTGTAATTTTTTGGCCTGACGGTGTATCGCTTTTTAACAGGCTTTTCAACATGATGTTGAAAAAACAGGGTTAAACTATCTGTATTTTGCCCCGAAATCGTTTATTTTCTAAAACTATCAGTATATTTTTGAATGAGTATTACTAAAAGTAAATTTAATTTTATTGCATATGTCAATTGACAAGTGGTAACAAAAGGTTACAGTTTGTAATTTTCCCTTTAATAAAGCCATTCAAGAAAGTATATTGTAGCTATGGCATTTTGTATACTTTGCACAACTTTCAAAATTGTTGAAAAAACCCGGACAAGCAACAGGTAGACAGGCAGAAGAGGAGCTGCGATCAAGCCGCTCATTGTTTGTTTTGCTTTAAGTTGCGGATAATATCCTCGATGTTGTCCTTCATTATCCTGTCGTTGTTCATCTTCATCTCCACCTGGGAGATGTAGTAGCTGACAGTGGAGTGATTCTTCCCGAATTCAGCCCCTATCTCCTGCAAAGACATACCCGTTATCTTGGAAAGCACATAGCAGGATACGCTCCTTGCAAGGGTGATGTTCTGGCTGCGGCTGTTGGAGTGTATCTCCTCGGGCGTTACGGAGAAGACGGCTGCCACACGGGATATTATATCCTCCGTGGTGATGTCGGGCATTTCAGTGTCGGAGAGTATCTCCCTCACCGCATTCTGTGCCTGTGCCATCTGGGGGGCGGTGTTCATCAGATGCTCATATGCCTTCAGCTTTTTCACGCAGCCCTCAAGCTGGCGCATATTGGTGGAAAGGCGGGTGGCGATATAGTCTGTGACCTCCTCGGTCAGATCCAGTGACAACAGCTTGCATTTGCGCTTTATGACCGCTATCCTTGTCTCATAGTCCGGGGACTGTATGTCCGCTATGAGCCCCTGTTCAAATCGGGTGCGTATCCTGTCTTCAAGGGTCTTTATGTCCTTGGGGGGGCGGTCGGAGGAAAGAACTATCTGCTTGCCGTGGGTGAAGAGCTCGTTGAAGGTGTGGAAAAATTCTTCCTGTGTGCTTTCCTTGCCGGATATGAACTGTATATCGTCCATAAGCAGCACATCCGCATTCCTGTACTTCTTCTTGAAGCTCATGGTGTCGTTGTGCTGTATGGAATCAATGAGCTCTACGGTGAATATTTCACCTGTTACGTATATGACCTTCAGCCCCTTGCCGTGCTCAAGCTCATTGGCAATGGCACGCAGCAGATGAGTCTTCCCCACACCGGAGGGACCGTAGATGAAAAGGGGGTTATACGCCCCGCCGGGTGTGGATGCCACTGCCTTGGCGGCTGCATGGGCAAATTCATTGCTCCTGCCCACTATATAGTTGTCAAAGGAGTATTCATAGCTGCCCTTTGGCTCTGCAGGGCTATCGGCAGGGTCATTTGTACCGGAGACATCCTCTGACCCTTGCCCGTCCTGTGTGCTGTCTTTCTCAGCGGTTATGACTATCTCCGGGGTAAATCCCACAGTCTCCGCAAAGGAGCGGCATATTATGTCATGGTAGTGCTCCATTGTTATCTTTGCGTGAAAATCCCCCTTTTCATGGGTGAAGTATGCCACATTGTCCTCAAGCTTTATGGGGATAAGGGGCTTTATCCACAGGTCATAGCCCACACGGGGAATGCCGTTTTCCTTATCTATAAGGGTTTTTATATGATCATCCACCATCCGGTAGATGTCGCTGAAAGAATCCATTTTCAAGTCCTCACTGTAAGTATTGTGCTTTTCTGCATATACAGATGCATACTAATATAGTATACCATAAACGGCTTTAAAAATCAAGCAAAACCGAGAATTTGGTGAATTTTACCAATGATAAAAAATGTTGATATGAAGCCGTTTGAGGGCATTCAGCAAAGCTGTGTTTTAAAATTATAATTGTATAATATTTTAATTTTTTGATAATGAAAATCAACTATGGAAAGCTAAGCTTATAGCATAAAAAACAGGCACTATGCATGGCACAGTGCCTGTTCAGGGGTTTCATACGGGATTATCCATTACATTCTTTTCATAACTATCCTTATGAACATTGGTGTGAGGAAGAAGCACAGCACAAATCCCACAGCAAGGCATACCGCCAGTGACAGCCATATCTCCCTTGCAAAGGAGGGCTTTGCTGCCTGCATCGCTGCGTACTTTGCGGAAAGCTCTTCCCTTTTGCCTTCAAGTGTGCCTATCTGTTCACGCAGGGAGGCAAGCTCTGCTTCATCCGCACCTGCCTCCTGCTTTTCGGCATATTCCCCCAAAAGCTCCTCATGGGCGGAAGTGGTCTGCCCGAGCTCTGCATCCACTCCCTTCATAGCATTCCCTATCTGTGCCCCTGCAATGGATGTCATTACAAGGCACATTATGACGGTTATGACAGGTGTGTACACTATATCTCCCACGGCTGCGGATATTAGCTTTTCCTTTATGCTTTTCTCATCTGCCCCGAATTTAGCACATACCTTGTCCGTAAGGGGCTTCATTGGCACTATAAAGCCGATCATAAGGCTTATGACAAGGCTTATGCCAAAGCTGATGAGCCACATGGGCACTGTGAAATGTCCGCTGAGGAGGGTTCCTGTCAGGGACAGGAAAAAGCTCATGGATACACCCATCAGCACACTTATCAGCATACCTGCTTTTTTCATACTGCACCTTACTTTCCCACGCAGAAGCGTGAAAATACTTCATCTACCACAGACTCTGATGCATTCTGTCCCGAAAGGGTCATGAGCTCTTCAAGGGCATCGTCAAGGAGTATGCCTACAGCATCAAGAGTTATGGTATCTACTGCTGCATAGCTTTCCTTCAGCAGGGAGAGGGCATCCTCAAGGCATTTCTTCTGACGTTCGTTGATGATGAGCTCATTGCCTGAGTCACTGCCCTTTACCATGCTCTCTATCAGGGCTTTGAGGGTGTCTGTCCCCTCCCCTGTTTTTGCTGATATCTCCACTGTGTGGGGAAACCTTGGGGAGATAAGGTCATACAGCTTTTTGCTGTCCCCTGTGTCGGTCTTGTTGATTATGGCTATACATTCCCCGGTACACTCTCTGCAAAGCTGTATCAGCTTCATATCCTCATCGTCAGGGGCTGATGTGCTGTCAAATACTGCCAGTATAAGATCCGCTGTGCGTATACGGGAGACAGCCCTTTCAATGCCCATACCCTCTACCTTGTCGGATGTCTCGTGGAGTCCTGCCGTGTCCGACAGGCGGAGCACAGCCGCCCCTACCCGCACACTTTCCTCGATAACGTCACGGGTGGTGCCTGCAATGTCTGTAACTATGCTGCGCTCATTCCCTGCAAGCAGGTTCATGAGGGTGCTTTTGCCCACATTGGGCTTGCCTGCGATAACGGTATCTATGCCGTTTCGCACAATGGAGGAATCAGATGCCCTTTCCAGTATGCCCTCTATCTGCTCTGTTACGGACAATATCTGTGCTTTCAGCTTCTCCGGGTCCACAAAGGGTATGTCCTCATCCGGATAGTCGTTCCATGCGGCAATGTCGGCACACATGGAGCGTATGCTGTCGGCACAGGCAGAGCTTTGGGCATAGAGCCTCCCCTCCATTACCCTGCGGGCACGCCTGAGATGTTCGGCACCTCTGGCGCCTATCATCTCCATTACAGCTTCCGCACGGGTAAGATCCATTTTCCCGTTGAGGAAGGCTCTTTTTGTAAACTCTCCCGGTCCTGCGGGGGATGCTCCCTTCCTGCACAGCAGGGAAAGTATCTGCTCCGTTTCGTATATGCCCCCGTGACAGGATATTTCCACCACGTCCTCCCCTGTGTAGGAATGGGGTACTCTATATACTGTCAGTATAACCTCATCAATAATATCCGTATCGTATATATAGCCGTGGGCGCAGGTGTAGCCTTCCATAAGTGTGGGCTTTTTCCCCTTGAATACGCTTTCCGCAATGGGGATGGCATTCTCTCCGGACAGTCTTATGACTGCTATCCCTCCCGCCGCAGGGGGGGTAGATACAGCGCAAATAGTTTCCATATCTTTTCCTTTTGTTGTAGATCTTTGTAATGATTATACCATATGATATGAGAATATTCAAGATATATAAATATACAAATGGTAATAATAGATATACTATTTGTTATAATATTACTATAAGTAATATTATTAATTACTATACAGTTAGTATATACAATAATAATACAGTTTGTAATATGTATATAAAATATACTATGTGTAATTTATATATAGTATAATATGTTATAAATATTACTTTTTGTAATATACTTATAGTATAGAATTATATAAAATATACAGATATTTATGTGATCCGGGATAAGATACAGAAAAGCCGCCGGAAAGGCGGCTTTATCCATGTTTCGTTTCTTTTTTATAATTCTATCTTACCGTAGAGATCTCCTGTGATAAGGTCTGATTCTTCAAGCTTGGGGCGCTTGTACTCACGCTCAAAGGAGGTCTTGTTGAGATCCATTGATGTGGGCTTTCTCTCCCCTCTTCTGCGGCTGTTCTTGAAGTCGTCCCTGTGGCCGTCACGCCTGTCCCCTTTGTTGCCTCTGCCGCCCCTGGTGTCACGTCTGGGATTGTCCGAGGAGATGACTACCTTTCTGTAAGGTTCCTCACCGATGCTCTTGGAGCTTACACCCTCAATGCTGCTGACAGCAGCGTGGATGATGCGTCTTTCATAGGGGTTCATAGGCTCTAATGTGACAGGTCTGCCTGTGCGCAGAACGGTCTTTGATATCTTTGCGGTAAGCTCCTCAAGGGCGGTCTTTCTCTTGTCCCTGTAGCCGCAGGAATCAAGGCTTATGCGGTAATACTCACGGTCGGACTTGTTTGCCGCCATGCTTGTAAGGTACTGGAGAGCATCGAGGGTCTCGCCCCTTCTGCCTATGATGTTGCCGGAGGTGTCGCCTATTATCTCAATCTTCAGCCCGTCCTCGGTCTCCTCAGCTTCAAGGGTCACCTCTGCCCCCATGCTTCTGAGCACATCGGTAAGATATGCTATTGCCACATCCCTCTTGGAGGGCTCATATTCCGCCTCTACCTGTGCATCGACTCTGCCTATGCCCAGTATGCCCTTTTTGCCCTGCTCGATAACATTGAATGTTATCCTGTCCGCTGCCACACCGAATTCAGCTGCAGCTGCCTCCATGGCAAGCTCCGGTGTTTCCGCTGTGAATATTTTCTTCATTGTATATTCCCCCTGCGTTCTTTCCTTCTTTGGTTTTGCATTACTGCTTAACTGCGATGTGCATTACTCACAACATCATTCTCAATTGATCCTGTCGCCGTATTTTTCCGCCATGCGTCTTCTTGCTTCAACTATCGCGGGATCCTCCTCGGGCTGCTGTACGGGGGTGTTTTTCTTCCCCTTTTTGCCCTTGGGAGCATCATCCTCTATCTCTGCGGTGCGCTCACCGTATTTCTCTTCCTGTCTGCGGCGTGCCTCTGCGATTATCTGCTTTTCATACTCATTCATCTGGGAGCGGGACAGCTTTACCTCGTTTCCGTCCTCATCCTTTACGGATGCACGGCTGACAGCCTTGCTGTCCTGACCGTTCTGCCCCGCCTGCATTTCAAGTGCCTGCTGCATCATCTCGTGATACTTTTCGGAAATAGCGGAACGCTTCTTGTTCTTCTTCTTTGCCTTGTCCTTTTCAACCAGCTTTGCCACATATTCAGGGGTGTAGACCTTGTTGAGCACTACCATCTGGATAAGTCCCACAAGTGAGGAGCAGATCCAGTAGTAGCCGAGGCCGGCAGCGGTGGAAAAGCCTATCCATACGGACATGAGAGGCATAAGGTACAGCATGGTGTTCATGCCGCCCATCATGCTCTGTGCAGCCTGATCCCCGGTGGGGTTCAGCTTCTTCTGCTTGCGGACGCTGTATATAGTGGTGGCAAGCTGCAGAAGGCCTGCGATTATGGGTATAAGTAGCAGCCCCCAGGACTCTGCTGTCCATGTGCTGATATTGTTCTGGAATATGGTATTCGGGATCGTTCCCAGGTCTACTATGCCAAAGAGCTTGTTGTTGAAGGATGTGATGGAATTTACGATCTCTGCGCTTACACCGTTGTCGAGATAGTATGAGGGATCATTCTGTACAGACTGTAATATAAAAAGCTCCGGGCGGGAATTGAAATAGTTGTTGCCCTCAAAGAGGGGTGCGGCTATTCCCTTTATACTGTTGATGGTGTCGTTGGAGAGCCTTGCAATGTGGTGCAGGGGGCGGTATATAACGTCAAACACGCCGTACAGGAATACAAGCTGTATAAGCATGGGCAGACAGGAAGCCATGGGGTTTACCCCCTCCTCCTCGTAGAGCTTCATCTGCTCCTCCTGCTGCTTGTTTGGGTTGTTGGCGTATTTTTTCTTTATCTCCTCCAGCTTGGGTGAGAATGCTGCCATTACAGCGGAGCTTTTCTGCTGCTTTACGGAGAGAGGGAACATTATGAGCCTTACAAGGAAGGTGAAAAGCAGTATGGCGATGCCGTAGTTCTTCACCAGCTTGTATATCAGCCACATGACCAGACCCAGGGGATAGCCTAAGATATTTGAGATAAAATTCATTCGCTGTTCTTTCCTTTATGTAGACGCACCTGTGCGTTTTGTTTCTTTGTCACCAGTTTCAGCTGTGTTTCTTGCAATGCTGACTGCAAGGGCGTTTGCGGGACGGTATCCGCCGTTTTCATCCGGAGTGAAGGGCACATAGTCCACTCCTCCGTTTGAACAGGGATTGCACCGCAGCAGCCGCCACACAGCAAGGATCGTCCCCCTTGCTATTCCCTGTGTCCTCACCGCCTCAAGGGCGTATGCACTGCATGAGGGATAGTATTTGCACACAGGGGGCTTCATGGGGGATATATACTTTCTGTATAATTTTACAGGGAGTAAAAAAACTTCAGCCGTTATGCTTTTCAGATCCACAGCTTTCCTCCCGAAAGGCGGGATCAGGTATTCTTCACCGCAGCCTTTGCTTCAAGCTTTGTCATGGAGGGGATGACACGGGTCTCCAGGAAGCGCTGCACATCCGTGCTTTTAAGGGATGCAGCCCCCTGCTTTGCGGAAAATATGACATCATATCCCTTCGGTATAAGGGATGACTTTGCGGCATTCCTCCATGCGGCACGCACTATCCGCCTTATACGGCTACGCTGAACCGCATTCCCGCATTTCTTGCCGGTGCTGATGCCAAGACGTGAGGGCTTGCTTGCCGCTTTCCCGCCGTTCTTGGCGAAAAAGACCACAAAATGCCTGCTGCCCTGGGTCCTGCCCTTTTTGTAGAGTCTCACAAAATCCTTGTTGCGGTTAATCTTGATTATCATAGAGATCAGTCTGAATACTGTTTTGATTAGAGTTATGATCATAAGGACAAGCCCATTTAGTATAATCAGCAATGAGCCCTACTCAAAATGAGTGTGCCCATTGCTGACCCATCGCTCATGTATCGTTTAACAGATCAATAGCTGAGCATCTTTCTGCCCTTGGCTCTTCTGCGGGCAAGCACCTTGCGCCCGTTGCTGGTGGACATTCTCTTCATAAAGCCGTGCTCTTTCTTTCTCTGCAGCTTCTTGGGCTGGTATGTTCTCTTCATCGTTCATCTCTCCTTTCCGAAGTATCGTTGTTTAGTGATACCCTATCAAGCATATAGTATAACCTAAATCGAGGGACAATGTCAAGTGCTTTTTGGTTTTTTTGTCAAGAGTTTGAAATATTGCGGATTTTACACGGCGTGACACTGTATTTTGCACAAAGCAGAAGCAAGAGGCAGGAAGCAGGAAGCAAGACAGGCTGACAAAGAGTTCTCTGCTTTCATCCTCTTTGTTTGCTCATCCTCTCACAAAAAGGTTCGCTCTTGCTGATGCAAAGGGAACAAAGCTGTATGGTCACCGTCATTATCTTGCCTATTGCTTCAAGCAGATTACAAAACAGTTACAACAGGTTACGGTGTGAGTCTTGGGAAGCTATACGTTTTGTAATTCTTTTTGCCCCCACTTTTCACCACCAGGGGAAAATTATACTCTCTGCAATATTACTCTTGGAAATTACAAATTGACTAAATTTTTTGTAATATATGGCAAAAATAGGGGCTAAATTTTTCCTAATTTCTTTTGTCATGCAACTTGCAATTTTGGCTGATGTGTTGTATAATGTAACAAAGTGGTGAACTTTCCCAAAAAATGGTGAAAAGTGGGGAATTTCAACATCCTGTTGAAAACCATGTTGAAAACAAGACGAAAGGCAGGTGATAACAATGAATATGCCTCTGATGGGTACCTACAATCATACTATGGATTCAAAGGGGCGTATGGCATTCCCTAACAAGCTGCGGGAGCAGCTGGGGCCTGATTTTGTTATCACTATCGGCCTTGAGGGATGTCTTTACGCCTATTCCCGTGAGGAATGGGAGAAATTCACCGAGAAGCTCTCCACTCTCACAGGTGCCACAGGCAAGGCTGCCATTAGAAAGTTTGCAGCAAACGCCATAATAGCCGACTGCGACAAGCAGGGGCGTGTGCTTATCCCCGCAAACCTGCGTGAGCACGCCGCCCTTGACCATGATATCACCGTAATAGGCAATATCAACAGGGCGGAGATATGGGACAGCATCCGCTACGAGGAGCAGGACAGCAAGTTCTCCGACGAGGAGCTTTCTGCTGTGCTTGAGGAGCTGGCACTGTAAATGGAATTTGCACATATACCCGTTATGCTGGAGGAGTGCCTTGAGGGTCTTGACATAAAGCCCGGTGGCACATATGTTGACGGCACCTGCGGAGGTGCGGGGCATTCCCGGGAGATAGCAAAGAGGCTGACAACAGGGCGGCTTATCGGTATAGACCGTGACCCTGATGCGGTGCGGACTGCAACACAGCGGCTTGACGGTATGAATGCCCTTGTGGTAAGGGGCAATTACGATGAGATACGCCAGATCCTTTCGGAGCTGGATGTACCCGGTGCAGACGGCATACTTCTTGACCTTGGGGTCTCATCCTTTCAGCTTGACACTGCGGAGAGAGGGTTTTCCTATCACCAGGATGCACCCCTTGACATGAGGATGTCAAAGGAGGGCATATCCGCAAGGGATATAGTCAACGGGTACAGTGAGGACGAGCTCCGGGATATACTATATAAATACGGTGAGGAGAAATTTGCTCCCCGTATCGCTGCGGGCATAGTCCGTGAGCGGGCGGTAAAGCCTATAGAGAGCACTCTGGAGCTGGCACGGATAGTGTCGGAGGCATATCCCGCAAAGTTCAGGCGGGACAAGAACCCGGCAAGGCAGACCTTTCAGGCAATACGGATCGCCGTGAATGACGAGTTCGGCCACCTGGAGGCGGCACTTGACGAATGTCTTGAAGCACTGCTGCCAAAGGGGCGGCTGTGCATAATCACCTTCCATTCACTGGAAGACAGGATAGTTAAGAACAAATTCAGGGACTGGTGCAGGGGCTGCACCTGTCCGCCGGATTTTCCGGTGTGTGTATGCGGCAATGTGCCAAAGGGGCACCTTGTGAACCGCAAGCCCATTACGGCAGGCAGTGAGGAATGTGAGGGAAATCCCCGCAGCCGCAGTGCAAAGCTGAGGATATTTGAGAAAAGCGGCTGACACAGGCCGGGTTCTTTTTAAAAGGAGCTGAGGAGCAATGGCTGATACAAGCGTAGCATATGATGTAGCACGGTTTGAGGAAAGGGAAGAAAGAGCGCAGTTAAGGAGAGAGCAGCCCAGGGTCGTGACACAGAGCAGACCCTCCATGTGGGGCGGTATGATAAAGTTCATGTTCATGGCAGCTATCGCAGCTGTATCACTGGGGACATTCCTTGCCTCCAATGCGCAGATAACCGACATCCATTCCGAGATAACCCAGGAGCAGAACAAGCTGGCGGATCTGGAGCAGGAAAACCGCAGGATGATCGCCGCCATAGAGGAGAAGAGCTCCCAGAAGACTGTTGAGGAGTATGTTGAGAATGTTCTGGGGATGAAGAAGCTGGATCGCTCCCAGATAGAGTATATAACCCTTGACAGCGCAAATGTGGCACAGATAACCGAGAAGGACGACAACATCTTCAAGGACATAGCCCGTTACTTTGAGGGGCTTGCTGAAAAGGCCAAGGACAGGGAGAACGAAAGAAGCTAAACGAAAACGGAGGACGGAGGGTCAAAGTGCTCCGTCCTCTTTTAGTAGCTAGGGGTTAGGGGCTAGAAGCTAGACTGTGACAGAGACCGGCTTGCTTGATCTCCTCTTTCCCTGCAAAAGCTATGCTTTTTCTGCATATAGAGGATGTAAAGCTATGAGGTCATCATTAGCTTTTCTAGCCCCTAGCCACCTAATACCTAGTACCTAGAAGGGTTTTTTATTTATGGCAGAAGATTACAGACCGTCGAGTTCACTGAAAAGAAGATATATAGTAGTAGGGGTTTTGGCTGTTGCCGCTATCACATATGCCATAGGCTGCCTGTATAAGACAGCCATACTGGAGCATGAAAAGTATTCCGCAATGGCAAGCGAGAACCAGTTCGGCTCCACTACCGTAAAGGCGGCACGGGGCACTATATATGACACTAACGGCAAGATACTTGCCCAGTCATCGGCGGTATACAACATAATACTGGCACCCGGCATAATCAACGGCAACGCCTCCCTGGACAATTCCGAGAGGGACAGGCAGGCAAGGTGTGCGGCTAAGATACTTGTGGAGGAGATTCCCGACTTCGGCTACACCGAGGATGAGATCGTAAAGATGTTCTATGCCGAGGACACCGCAGGGCGGCAGTGGATAAAGCTGGCGTCAAAGGTGGACAGGCCTGTGGTGGATAAGATAATGGAGAGGGCAAAGGCTGATGAGCTTTCCGGAAACCTTATCTACACCGAGCAGGAGTCAAAGAGGTTCTATCCCCAGGGCTCCCTTGCAGCAAATGTCATAGGCTTTACCAACTACGAGGGGGACGGCATTTACGGTGTGGAGGCATCCTACAATGACTACCTTGCGGGCATCGACGGCAAGGTAATATCTGCCAAGGACGGCAGAGGCAACGAGATGCCCTACAACGAGAGCGAGGTATATCAGTCCAAGGACGGGGATTCCATCTACCTCACCATAGACAGCACGCTGCAGTACTATCTTGAAAAGGAGCTCAACGCCTGCGTGGAGCAGAACAACGTGCAGGAGAGGGCTTCCGCCATAATAATGGACGCAAAGACAGGGGCTGTGCTTGCAATGGCAGTTTCCCCCGGCTTTGACCTGAATGACCGCAGCTCCATATATTCCGCAAAGGACAGGGCTGCCCTTGCGGCATATGCCGAGGAAAACCCCGGTGATACCGAGGGGTACAGCGAGCTTTATGCCAAGTTCCGGGAGCAGCAGTGGAAGAACAAGGCCATTTCCGAGCCCTATGAGCCCGGCTCTGTATTCAAGGTGGTAACAGGCTCCTCAGCACTGGAGGAGGAGGCTATCACCCTTGACTCCACCTTCTACTGCGGCGGCGCCATACAGGTGGCAGACTGGGAGATGCACTGCTGGACATCGGGAGATCACGGCACACAGGACTTTACCCGCGCCATGACCAATTCCTGCAACCCTGCATTCATACAGATAGGACAGCGCCTGGGGATAGAGAAGTTCCTTCAGTATTACCGTGCCTACGGCTTTACGGAGCTTACGGGCATCGACCTTCCCGGGGAGGCGCTGGGTCTTTCCTATGATGAGGATTCCATGGGAATAGTTGAGCTGGCATCTGCCTCCTTCGGCCAGTCAAATACCGTTACCCCCATACAGATGATAACAGCCTACACCGCCGTTATCAACGGAGGCTACCTTTTAAAGCCCTATGTGGTGGAAAAGGTGGTGGACCCCAATGGCAATGTGGTCATGACCCAGGGCAAGACCGTGCGCAGACAGGTCATCTCCGAGGAGGTGTCCGCAGAGATGCGCCAGGTGCTGGAGGACGTTGTAAACAACAACGGCGGCGGCAATGTGTATATCAAGGGCTACCGCATAGGCGGCAAGTCCGGCACGGGTCAGAAGCTCATCAAGTCAAGGCAGACAGGGGACTGGGATCTGTACGTTTCCTCCTATGTGGCATTTGCCCCCGCAAACGACCCGGACATCATCATGCTGTGCATGGTAGATGAGCCAAAGGGCTACCGCAACGGCTCCCTGGTTTACTACGGCTCCCTTGTGGCGGCTCCTGTGGTATCCGCCGTATTCAAGGAGGCACTCCCCTATCTGGGGTACTATCCCGAATATACCGAATCCGAGCTTGCAGTCCTTGACGTGGCTGTGCCCGATGTTAAGGGCATGACCGTTGAGGAGGCACAGGAGACACTGGAGGGCGAGGAATTCTCATATACCGTAAAGGGAAGCGGCGTGAAGGTTGTATCACAGAATCCCTCCGGCAAGGCGCCTGCGGGTGCAAAGGTAGTCCTCTACACCGAGGAGGACTACGAGGAGCAGATGGTGACAGTGCCCAATGTCATCGGCTACTACCCGTCCGATGCAAGGTATCTGCTGGAGCAGGCGGGGCTCAATTACCGTGCCGGTGACGGCGCTTCAGAGAACAGCACCTCCACAGCATATGCCCAGTCCTATGAGGCAGGTTCGGAGATCCCTGCGGGAACGGTGGTAGAGGTGACCTTCATATCCAGGACGGAAGGTTAAGTAAAGTAACAGGTAATAGGGAAAAGATAATGGAAACAATATCACTCATGTCCCTGCTGGAGAAGACAGGGGCGGAATATGAATACAAGGGGCCGGACAGGGAGATCCGGGACGTTACCGACAACACAAACGAGGTTGTCCCGAAGAGCATTTTTGTCTGCGTCAGGGGGAATAAGTTTGACGGCCACACCGCCGCAAGGAATATGCTCCAGAAGGGGGCAGCGGCGCTGGTGACGGATCACGACTTAGGGCTGTGGGAGCATCAGATAATCGTTCCCGACACAAGGGAGTTTTACGGCAGGCTTTGTGCTGTCATGACGGGGGAGCCTCAGAAGAAGCTGTGCCTTATAGGCATAACCGGCACCAACGGCAAGACCACCACGGCGACCCTGGTGCATCACATACTCCACGAGAACGGCATAAAGGCGGGGTTTATCGGCACCACACAGGTTCTCATTGATATGTTCCCCGTGGAACATGATGAAAACACCCCCACCACTCCGAGGGTAAAGGAGCTTTACTCCCTCTTCGGGAGAATGGCGGCGGAGGGCTGCACTCACTGTGTGATGGAGGTGTCCTCCTTTGCGCTGGCGCAGAACCGCATAGGTCCCGCTGTCTTTGATGTTTCCGTATTCACCAATCTGACACAGGATCACCTGGACTACCACGGCACCATGGAGGAATACTTTGCCGCAAAGGCAAAGCTGTTCACCCGTGAACACAGCAAAACTGCCTTTGTGAACGCCGATGATGAATACGGCAGAAGGCTTGCCGCCATGGCAGGATGCACCGTTTGCGAATATGGAAGGACGGCGGATGGCGACGGGGTAAGATACATCCCCTACGGCTTTGAAAACGGCTTTGCCCGGTTTGACTACATTCACGGAAGCACATTCCCCTTTGAGCTGCCCATGATAGGTGAGTACAACGTTTCCAACTGTACAGCGGCAATTGCGGTGTGCGAGCACTTAGGACTGCCCATGGAGAAGATACAGGCGGCTGTAAAGTCCTTTGGCGGAGTGCGGGGACGGTGTGAGATCATCCCCACGGGAAGGGAATTCACACTGCTGTGCGACTATGCCCACTCTCCGGATGCCCTGGAGAATATGCTGCGCAATGTGAAGGCAAATACGAAGGGCAGGCTTATCTGCCTGTTCGGCTGCGGCGGTGACAGGGACAGGACCAAGCGCCCCCTTATGGCGGCTGCGGCGGCAAGATACGCTGATATCCTTATCATAACATCAGATAACCCCCGGACGGAAAATGCGGAGACAATAATAGACGAGATCATCCCCGGAGTGCCGGAGGGTGTGGAATATATACGCATCACCGACAGGCGGAAAGCCATAGAGCAGGCCATCGTCACCGCACGGCGGGATGATGTGGTGGTGCTTGCGGGAAAGGGTCACGAGGACTATCAGATAATAGGTACGGAACACACTCACTTTGACGAGCGTGAGGTGGCGGCTGATGCCCTGAAAGCCACCATTACCGCATCAGAGGCGGCGGCATTCTGCGGCGGGCAGGTCAGGGGAGACGGGTCTGCGGCGGTAAGGGCGGCGGATATAAGCTCCGACACCCGCAGCATAAAGCCGGGAGATGCCTTTATTGGCTTGAAGGGTGCCTCCTTTGACGGAAATCTCTTTACGGAGAAGGCTGCCAAGGCAGGGGCAGTCTTTGCAGTGACGGAAAGGGCTGTGGATGACATACCCTGTGTTGTGGTGAGTGACAGCAACAAGGCGCTGAAGGACATAGCCCACGGCTACCGTATGCGCTTTGACATACCACTTATCGGCATTACAGGCAGTGTGGGGAAGACCACAACAAAGGAAATGACAGCCTGTGTAATGGGGGCGAAGTACAACACCCTCTACACTCAGGGGAACCACAACAACGAAGTGGGTATGCCCTTTACGCTACTGGGGCTGAATGCATCCCATGAGGCAGCGGTCATTGAAATGGGTATGTCCCATTTCGGGGAGATAAGCAGGCTGTCCCGGTGCTCGGTGCCCAATATCTGCGTTATAACCAACATCGGCTGGTCCCATGCGGAAAACTTAGGCGACAGGGACGGCATAATGAAGGCAAAGCTGGAGATACTTGAGGGCACAGCACCCGATGCCCCCCTTATAGTGTGCGGCGATGACGACAAGCTGTGTACCTTAAAGGGTATCCTTGACAGGAAGGTCATATCCTGCGGCATAGGTGACGGCAATGACGTTACCGCAAGGGACATAGAGGATACTGCCGACGGTGTGGCATTCACCGCCGTTTACGGGGACAGGACTGCCCGGGTCTGCCTTGGGTGCAAGGGAGAGCACCATATAAAGGATGCCCTTATAGCCATTGCTGCCGGAGCTGAGGCGGGAGTGCCCATAGAAAGCGGGGCAAAGGCGCTGGAAGGGTATGCACCCGGGGGGTTGCGGCAGCACATAGAGGAGATAGGGGGCAGAAAGTGCCTTATCGACTGCTACAATGCGGCACCCGATTCGGTAAAGGCAGCACTTGGAGTGCTTGGCGGCATAGATGCGCCGAAGCACACAGCGGTGCTTGCGGATATGCTGGAGCTTGGCAGTCAGACACAGGAGCTGCACCGTCAGGTGGGAGAATATGCGGCAGGTCTCGGCATACGGGTAGTCTGCTACGGTGACATAAGCAGAAACACCGCAGAGGGAGCAAAGGCTGCCGGGGGCGAGGGTCTTCACTTTGAGGACAAGCAGAGCATGGTGTCCTGGCTGAGAGAGAACCTGTCCGACGGGGAGGCGCTGCTTTTCAAGGCAAGCAGAGGCATGAAGATGGAAGAGGTAATAGAGGCTCTGCGCAATACATAAGAGAACAACGGGAGGGAGAAACATATGTACAGCTTATACCTGTGTGAGGATGAAAGAGACACAAGGACATTGGAGGAAAAGGATAATTCCCTTGGGAAAACGGAGCTCAGCGGAGATATGCTGGAGCTGCTGAACACACTGGTGCTTGGCAGCAGCGCTGTTACAATGAAATTTGCGGTGACAGGGGAATAATATGCTTACAAATATAATAGCTATCATAATAGCCTTTGCAGTTGCGGGGGCATCCGGGCTTTTTATCATCCCCATGATGAGAAAGCTGCATTTCGGTGCTACCATATATGAGGAGGGTCCCGCATGGCAGAAGAGCAAGAACGGAACTCCCCTTATGGGCGGGTTCATGTTCATACTGGGGATACTTGTATCTGCGGCGGTGTGCATAGGCATATACCGCTATCAGCACTCGGATGTATCCCTCACACCTGACAACACCTCCCTTTACAAGGTGCTCTCCGGGATAGCCTTTGCACTTTTCAACGGGGGCATAGGCTTTGTGGATGACTACATAAAGTCTGTGAAGAAGGACAGGGAGGGCTTGAAGCCCGGGCAGAAGATGATAGCCCAGTTTATAGGCAGCGCTCTCTTTCTGGCGGCGCTGTATCTTCTGGGGGATACCTCAACGGCGGTGCATTTCCCCTTTATCGGTGATCTGGAGCTGTGGTACTTCTACTATCCCCTTATGATGCTCTATCTCGTGTACCTTACCAATGCAGTCAATCTCACGGACGGTGTGGACGGGCTGTGCGGCTCGGTGACGGTGGTGTTTGCGGCGTGTATGCTGGCTGTATTCTCCCGCATGGGAGAGGGCGAGGCGGCTGTATGGGCGGCAGCGCTGGCAGGGGGCTGCATGGGCTTTCTCATCTGGAACATCAATCCCGCCAAGATATTCATGGGGGATACGGGCTCTATGTTCCTGGGGGGCACTGTATGCGCCATGGGATTTATATTCCATCAGCACGTGATGCTGGTGCTTGCGGCAATACTGTACATAGCGGAGGCTCTCTCCGTGGTGCTGCAGGTCACCTACTTCAAGATAACCAAGAAAAAGTACGGTGAGGGCAGGCGCATCTTCAAGATGACCCCCATACATCACCACTTTGAGATGAGCGGCTTTTCCGAGAACAAGATAGTCATAGTCTTCTCATGCATTGCCCTTGCAGGGGGCATTGCCGCAAACCTGATGCTGGATCACTGAATGCTGATAGTGAACAGGTATAACCGCAAGCCATGTTCTGTCGGTCAGCCACTCTGTCCTTGCGGACACCTCTCCGCTATCGGAGAGATCACCCCCGCCTCTAATGGCAGCTCATGCCATTGCGGTGGCATGGGTGCCATGTTACCGTTCAGGTGAGGTCGCCCACGCAGTGGCTTAACAATCCCCCACTGAACGGAAGGCTCACTGCGTGGAGCAAGCCTGCGGCTCACGCTTGCTTGTTGAAAGCAAGCTTTGAAACTGACGGTGACATGACAGCCTGACTATGCGTTTGTCGGCTGCTGTACACCCGATCCGCGGCTGCCAAAGAGAAAAGCAAGCATCATGCATTCATGCATTACATTCTTCATTACATGTTGGGAGAAACAATGGCAGACAAAAAGAGATCTGTGCCCGGCGGGGCAGTAAAAAAGAAAAAGAAAAAGCCGTCCCTTTTCAGGAAGGTCTTCTGGCATACCGGCTCATACGGAGAGTATCTGGATACCCTTGACAACAAGGGCGGCATAGATATCGCATTTCTGATGATAGTGCTGGTGCTTCTCATCATAGGGCTGCTGATGATGTATTCCGCATCCTATCCCCAGGCTATATATGAGCGCACTGCGGAGAATATGCGCACACCGGAGTTCTACTTTTTCAAGCAGCTCCGTGCCGCAGCAGTGGGTCTGGGAGCCATGATAGTCCTGACCAATATCCCATACCACTTTTTACAGAAACCGGTAGTTACGATAATCGCCTATTTTTTGTGCGTAGTGCTTCTGGTACTGGTGCTTGTAATGGGACAGACCATAAACGGCGCTACACGGTGGTTATTGGGATTCCAGCCCTCCGAGGTGGCAAAGCCCATACTTGTGGTCATGCTTGCCATGATAATGTCGGTGGAGCACAAGGAGCGGCACAATCCCGACGGTACTCTTGACAAAAAGACAATGCAGGGGGCTAAGTTCTGGAGCACTATTGCATTGCCCATACTGGTCATGGGAGTTGTGGCAGGACTTTTGTTTGCAGAGCCTCACCTGTCCGCCTGCATAATCGTAGGTGTGGTTTGTCTGGTGATGATGTTCATGGGGGGCGCTGATTACTTCCAGTTCGGTCTGCTGCTGGTAATTGTGGTGGTGGTAGGTCTGGGCGGCATGATGCTCCTTTCCGCACTGGGATATGACTACATAGGCACCCGATTCAACAGCTGGCTCAACACCTTTGATCCCCAGTATTCCGATGAGACTTTGCAGATACGCAACTCCCTCATTGCCATAGGCTCCGGGGGCTGGTTCGGAGTGGGCTTCGGTCAGTCAAGGCAGAAATACCTTTATCTCCCCGAGCCCCAGAACGACTTCATATTCGCCATAACCGTGGAGGAGCTGGGCTTTATGGGGGGCATGATAATCGTACTGCTCTTCATACTGCTGCTGGTATGCGGCATCAACATTGCGGGCAACGCCCCGGACAAGTTCGGTATGCTCCTGGTGACGGGTCTTACCACACAGCTGTTTCTGCAGTTTCTCATGAATGTGCTGGTGGTGACCAACGGTATGCCCAATACAGGCGTATCCCTCCCCTTCTTCAGCTACGGGGGCACGGCCCTTGCCATACAGCTGGCGGAGGTGGGGCTTATCCTGAATGTTTCCCGCTACCGCAAGCGTGAACAGCCCCCGGAGGAAAAGCCCGCCGAGCCCGAAAGGGCACCCCGCCCCAGAGAGGCGGTAAGGGTTCCCAGACATAGGGGATAGGGGTTATACTCATCATCACAGACCTTGCCTCTTGCTTCTGACAGTTGATTCCTTAAACATCTGGACAGCTGTCAGTTCCATCATATAGATCAAGTGGAGTAATACTATGAGAGTTCTTATTGCAGGCGGAGGAACTGCGGGGCATATCAACCCCGCCCTTGCCATTTTATCCATAATAAAGGAGAGGGAGCCGGATTCGGTCTTTCTCTATGCGGGGACACCTGACGGCATGGAATCACGGCTCGTGCCCCGTGCAGGCATAGACTTTGCCCCTATCGAGGTGGCAGGCTTTCAGCGCAGGCTGAGTGCGGAGAACATCGCCCGCAATGCAAAGGCGGTGCACTATCTGCTCCACTCCGGCAACAAGGCATACAGGATAATACGTGATTTCGTACCTGAGATAGTCATAGGCACCGGGGGCTATGTCAGCGGGCCTGTGGTCTACACTGCCCAGGTTATGGGTCTGCCCACGGTCATACACGAGCAGAACGCCTATCCCGGGGTCACCACCCGTGCCCTGGCTAAAAAGGCGGATGCGGTAATGCTCACTATGCCCCAGGCAAGGGACTACATGGGGGACGTTGCCAAAATGGTGGACACAGGTCTGCCTGTAAGGAAGGAATTCTATTCCCTGCCGGACAGGAAGGCTGCCAAAAGGGAGCTGGGTCTTGACGAGAATGCCCTGTGCATATTCTCATGGGGCGGCTCTCTTGGGGCAGGGGCTATAAATGAAGCTGCACAGAAGCTCATCAAATGGGAGGAGGGCTGCGGATTCCCCGTATCCCACATCCATTCCTACGGCAGAATGGGGCACGACACCTTTGAGAAGTCCCTGAGGGATGCAGGGGTGAATCTGTCCCGCAAGGGGCTTATAGTAAAGGAATTTATCTACAACATGGACATATGCACGGCGGCGGCGGATATCATCATATGCCGCAGCGGCGCATCCGCTGTCACGGAGCTTGAGGTGGCAGGCAGAGCATCTGTGCTCATACCCTCACCCAATGTGGCAGGGGATCATCAGTACCACAATGCAATGGTGCTGGGCAGTGCGGGGGCGGCAATAGTCCTGCGTGAAAAGGAAATCGAGGAAAACACCGTCCTTGACACGGTGAAGGGGCTTCTGGAGGATCCGGACAGGATAACCGAGCTTGAGCACCGTGCGGCTGCTCTTGCTGTGCCCGATGTGGAGGACAGGATATACAACATCATCTCCGAGGTGGTAAGAGACCGCTGGGAGGACATAGAGAGGATAGATGACCGTCTTCGGGACAGGCGCCGCCGCCACCGCAGGCAGGACAACGACCGCCGCAGAGGTCTCCCCGACACGAGGGAGGAAGCGGTTGAAAGGCGGCAGAACACGGAAGACAGGCGCAAGGGCGACAGAAGATCACAGGATTGACCAAAGGGGCGGTGAAAAATGGCTGTACGGCGGCAGAGGAAAAGGTCTGTGCCTTTTATGCCCGTACTGATACTGGTGCTGATAGTATTCGGCGTGCTGTGTGTCACGGTGTTTTTCAAGATAGACACGGTGAAGCTCACGGGCAGCAGCAACTACACCCCGGAGGAGCTGGTGGATGCATCCGGGATAAAGGCGGGAGCAAATCTTATCGTCACCAATATGGGGGCGGCGGAGAAAAACATTGAAAAGCTGGTATATGTGGAGGATGCCACGGTAAAGAGATCCTTCCCATCAAGCGTTTCCATAAATGTGACCGCATCGACTCCTGTGGCGAATTTCATATGTGACAGGAACGTGCTTCTGGTAAGTCAGGGGGGCAAGGTGCTTGAAAGCTCCGAGGAGCCAAAGGCAGACCTCCTTGATTTCTACGGCACCCAGCCTGCGCCGGGGATAGTCCCCGGGGATAAGTACACCTCCGGCGATCCCCGCAAGGACGAGGCTGTGAATGCGGTGATAGCCTGCTTTACCGAGGAGGGCTATACTGCCGGGGACGGCATTACCTCCATAGATGTGACCGACAGGACGCAGATCTCCTTTATGTACCAGGACAGGATAAAGGTGGAGATAGGCAATATAAACGACCTTTCCTCCAAGATGCGCTTTGCCATGGAGATACTTGAAAACCGTCTGGAGGATCGGAGAGAGGGTGTGCTCACCCTTATAGGCGGGGCGGCAAGGGCTTCCTTTATGGACAGCGATTCCATAAAGAAGGCGGATGCACTCTATGAAAGCAATCTGGAGGTATACGAATCCAAAAAGGCGGAGGAGGCAGCCCAGGCCGAGGCTGAGGCGGCAGCCCGTGCCGAGGCGGAGGGCCGCCGCAAGGAGGAGACCACCGTTTCCGGGGAGGAAGAGGAAGAGACCGAGGAGACCTCACCCCCGGAAGAAACCGAAGAAGAAGAGACCGAAACCCACATCGTCATGTATGAATAGGGGAAATATGGAAGAGAAGGCTGTACAGCTGCGCCGCTGTGAGGACACGCTGTATGTCAGCGGCACAGTGCTCATACTGTTCGGGCTGTGGTCGCTCATCAAGATAACACTGGAGGTAGTGTTCTACAGGGATATGATGGCGGACATCATCAACTCCATGCAGGATGCTGCGGACGACCAGGCAGATTATTTTATAGTCTCCCTCACCTATGTACTGATGTACACAGCCATTGCGGTGGATCTGCTCATAAGGTTCTACCTTGGGAGCAGGGCACGCAGGGACGGACGGGGAGAGAATGCAGGAAGGCTCTATGTGGGAGCTGCTGTGCTGGTATGCGTCATATCCGGCGGAGATACTGTAAGATATATCATAGACTCATTCCGGGCAGGCGGCGGCTTGTTCAGCACGCTGGTGAACTGCTTTGTGGAGTTTACATCCTTTCTTGTCTATCTGAGCACAGCTGCTGCGGCTCTGAAGGTAAAGCAGCTGCGCCGCACCCTAAAGGGGGAGGTGTAGTATGCAGGAGGATTTCCACTACTATGCCACATACTGTGCGGCGGTGCTGGCAGGCTTTTCCCCGGAGGAAAGCAGGGAGATATGCTACAGCGCACAGCTGGTGGATATGTGTACACGCACCTTCCTTTCAGGGGTAAGAGCGCCCCTGAATGCAGTCACAACACAGACAGCCATGGAGCTTGCCGATGCCCGCACGGATCCCATCGGCTTGCAGGACATCACACGGATCTGGGCATCCTTTCATTTCCTGCCCAAAGATCTGAATGCCTCTGTAAGAGGCACCCGCCACTACAGGAACAAGTACCGCCTTATCTGCGGCCCTGACGGGGCACTGGTGAAGGAGACGGTGGATCTTGCAAAAAAGGGGGGGACTTTGCAGGCGGCAGGCCTTGCCATGCATATCCTGGCGGATACCTGGGCGCACTGCTACTTTGCGGGGACACCCTCACAGGTGATAAACGACACTAACCGCTGGTTCGATGAGCTTATCCCTGACGGTGGGGGCTACAAAAGGCGCAAGGTGAGATTCCGCCACAGTGTTTCTGCCCCGGATGATATTGAAAACGGCATATACTCCAACAGTGTCAACCACTATGCGGAAAATTCCATCATGGTGCTGGGTCACGGACGGGCAGGGCATCTTCCCGACTACAGCTTTGCCAGATATGTATACTGTCCCGCATGGGCAGGGTACAGGGAGGTGGTCAAGGACAACCCCTCCGAATACTACAAGGCATTCTGCCAGATGATATTTGCCCTGAGATGTCTGCGTGGGGAGAAGAAGTCGTTCCTCACGGGGGTGTACGACACTGTGACTGCCGAGCCCTATGAGGATGACATCCGCCGGATACTTGAAAAGCGGCAGCTTTCCGCCTCAAAGGACTGGTGCGAGCTTGGCAGAAAACTTTCCGGCACAGCTCCGGAGCCGTTTGACATATCCGTTTACGGAGATGAATATACATATGCCCCTGACAGCGAAAAGGACAGTACCCGCCTGGGGCGGTTCATTCTGGCGGCGCTGGCGCAGAAGAGCATGGTGACAAACCGCATATTCCGCTCGGGCAGCCTGCTGGCAGGCTTCTCCGCAGAGGGAGGCGGCATAAAGGATTTCATGCGCCTTGCCGCATATTTCGGCAAAGGGGAGGACATATAAACCACACTGCGGGCTATTGCTGAGGAGAGGAGAGGACATATGACCACATTGCAGCGTGTGCAGGCTGTGGCACTTGCGGTGCTTCAGACAGCTGCGGCGGTATTCATGATGATAGATCCCGACGACGGATTCTATGTCATAGCGGCTATAATGAGCATCTCCCTGCTGCTGCTGGGTGTGCGGCTCATATGGTACTATTTCACCCTTGCCATACACATGGTAGGGGGGCGGAAGATGTTCTACTTCGGTGTGCTGCTGCTGGACTTCGGGATGTTCGTCCTTTCACTTGATGATATACCCCGTATATGGGTGCTATTGTATCTGCTGGTGACCCACGCCTTCTCCGGAATGGTGGAGCTGCTGCGGATAAGGGAGGCAAGACATTCGGGGGGGCGGGTCTCAAAGCTGCTGCTGACCCTGGGGATAGCAAATATCCTCACCGCCCTGCTGTGCATCGTATTCATCCGTTCCACAAGAGCCGCTGTCTACATCTATTCCGCAGGGCTCATCTACGGTGCGGTGATACGGATTATAAACGCCGTAAGAGAAACACGGATAATATTTATAGAATAACAAAAAGGGATCCCCATACAGTGTGAGGATCCCTTTTTTGATGTGAGAGAGCAGCGGCTCTCTTATTTTTTCTTCTTTGTGAATATGCCCGCAACCACTGCGCCTATGACCAACACCCCTGCTATAACGGCTATTATGATATAGCTGTTGACGGAGGTGTTGCCTGTGGCAACGGATGTGAAAAGTGACAGTTCGTACATATTATCTCCTTAGACAGGAATGCAGAATGCATCACTGGGGTGCATTCTGCATTGCACGCATAAAGTATGTCTTACTTTACAACGATGAGGTAAGCGCCGCCCTCGGCTGTCTCAAATGTGCAGTAGCCTGTGGAGGATACCTTTACCTTGGAAACGCTCTTAAGGGAGTTTGCAGCATCGTCATAGCGATAGATGTAAGCCTTCTTGCCGGCGTACTTGTTGGCATTGAACTTTACGGATACCTTTGCATCAAAGCCGTAGGAACCATCTGCAAGGCTGATCTGTGCCTTGGTGAGAGCGCCCTTTGCAGCCTTCTTTACGAGGTTTGAGGGTACCTTCTTTGCGTTGTACTCTGTAGTGATGTCAACAGTGTTTGTGCTCTCAACATCTCTGCCGTTGATGGTCCACTTTGCGCCGTTGTCAAGGGTGAAGCGCAGGCTGATGTTGCGTCCCTTGATAGCTGCAAGAGCAGCAGAGTCGATCTTGGTAGCACCGTTCATGATGATGCCCACGGTATCACCGGAAGAGGATGCGTTGATGTAGGTCACGATATTTGTCCAGCCTGCACGCTTTCTGCTGCCGCTGATGTAGGGAGTGCCTGTTACGGATGCGGATGCAGTGGTGTCAGTGGAAGCCTTCTGAATCTGCTCAGCCTCTGCCTTAAGGGTCTTGTCAGACTTCAGGTTGAGGTAGGTAGCATAGTAGGGATCGGAATATGCAGCGGTGCTGTAGCGGGATGTCTGGATGATCCTGCCTGCATCGTACTTTGCTGCATAGAATGCAGATGCAAAGTTGGAATAGTACAGCTGGGAGAGCTCGCAGTAGTATGCTGCGGCAGCCTTGGTGCCGGAGTAGATGGGCCCTAAGAATACCAGCTTGCTTGCCTTGTTGTTGGCAGCTATGAGAGCGGATCTGTAGTCGCTGAAGAATGTGTCGGTGGAGCTTACATAGTAGAGCTGACCGATGGTCTTTACATTCTCGTGTGCAGCATCGGTGCCGGTGTATGCATAATATACATAGCCATAGGAGGAAGCGGCGGTAGCAGCAGCCTCAGAAGCGTAGTATCTCTGGGTGTAGGTGTTGAACCAGGGGTACTGTGCAGATGCACCGGAGGTGGAGTAGCCGCTGTATGCATAGTATACGGAGCCGTAGGGAGATGCAGCCCTTGCAGCAGCCTCAGTAGCATAGTACTGCTGAGTGTAGGTGTTGTACCAGGGATATGCGGCGGAGCCGTAATAGTATGTAGAGTAAGAGGGGGAAGAGGTGCTGTATGCATAGGTTACGGAGCCGTAGGGAGATGCAGATCTTGCAGCAGCCTCTGTGGGATAGAATCTGCCTGTGTAGCTGTTGCGCCAGGGATAGGAGGCAGAGGGTGAGGATGAAGAACCGCTGTATACAGTGGAGCCGGAATATGCATAGCTTACAGTGCCGTATGCAGATGCAGCTCTTGCAGCAGCTTCAGAGGGATAATATCTGCCTGTGTAGCTGTTGCGCCAGGGATAGGAGGCGCTCACATAGTAGGAGGAGCTGTTGGAAACGGCGGTGCCTGTGTATACATTATATACAGAACCGTAGGATGAAGCAGCGGCAGCCGCAGCCTGGGTGGGATAATAGAGCTTGGTGTAGCTGTTGTACCAGGGATATGATGTGCTGGATGTGTTCATAGCGCCGGGTGTGGATGACACATAGTAGGAGGCATCCTGTACCATAGTCTGGGGGTTGCCGTCCGCAATGGCATCACCGGGGGTCTGATAGTATCTGCCGGTGTACATACCATACCAGGTGTAGCCGTATATGGGCTGTGTGGCATAGTTTACAGCCATGGCAGAGCCGCTGAGTGCGGTGAAGGCTGATGCAGCCATTACAGCAGCAGCCATAAGAGCGACGGTCTTCTTTGCTTTTCTCATTATCTATCTCTCCTTCATTTGTCTGGTGCTGCGAATGCATACACCTTTTGTCCCGTTTGCGGGCAGGAATCAAGGAACCGTTCACAAAAAACGGTATCCGCAATATACCTAATACTATAATAACATATATTTTCCCGTTTTGCAATAGGTAATTAACAAATTAAGGTTACATTTTGATTAAATTTTTCGGAGAATGGGGGAAAGATGGAAAAAATCGTTGCATTTTGGGGGATAATGTGGTAATATATACTTTGTACAGCCTTTTTCAGGGCGGATCTTTATCAAACTTACCCGAAAGGATCAATATGATATACAAAAATCCGGTGATCAGCGGCTTCTATCCCGACCCCTCCGTATGTGAGGCGAATGGGAAATACTATGTGGTGTGTTCCTCCTTCCAGTATTTCCCCGGGGTGCCGTTGTTTGAGAGCGAGGATCTGGTGAATTTCAGGCAGATAGGCTATGTGCTGACCCGAAGCTCACAGGTGCATCTGGCGGATGTGCCCTCCAGCGGGGGAGTGTTCGCCCCCACCATCCGCTTCTACAACGGGCGGTTCTACATGGTCACTACCAACGACACCACCCATCAGAACTTCTATGTGTATACCGACGACATATACGGCGAGTGGTCGGACCCCATATTTATAGATCAGGGGGGCATAGATCCTTCCCTCCTCTTTGATGAGGGTCATGTGTACTTCATCTCCAACGGCGCCGATGACGAGGGCAACGGAGGAGTGGTCCAGTGCGAGATAGACATTGAGACCGGAAAGAAGCTGACCCCCTCAAAGTCCATATGGAAGGGCTCCGGAGGGAGATTTCTGGAAAGCCCCCATATGTATCACCTGGATGGCGGCTACTATCTCATGGCGGCAGAGGGGGGCACGGAATACGGCCACATGATAACCTATGCCCGCAGCGACAGCCCCTGGGGGCCTTTTACGGGCTATGCCGGGAATCCTGTGCTCACAAACCGCAACAAGGCGCCCTATATAATACAGGGCATAGGCCACGGGGATCTGGTAAGGGACAGGTACGGGGAGTATCACATCCTCTCACTGGGATTTCGTCAGATAGGTGAGTGGGAGGCATACCACAACCTGGGGCGTGAGGTGTTCCTCACTCCTGTGTACTTTGATGACAGGGGCTTTTTCACCGCAGGGCGGGACGGCACCACGGACGAGGAGTACGAAATGAAGGGGGATCATATCCAGCGCCCCCTTGGGGAATTCACCTTCGAGAATACGGATCCCGGCATAGAATGGTGCTATATGCGCCGCCCGGAAATGGATAACTATGAGCTTTCCCGCAATGCCTTTGTGCTGCACGGCAGTGATGTTACCCTTGATGACATAGGCTCCCCCACATTCATCGCAATGAGGCAGAGGGCATTTGACTTTGAGCTTAATGTGAATGTGAGCCTTGATGGTGAGGGCTTGGGAGGGGTCACTATGTACCTCTCGGAGAATGCCCACTATGACATTGCCCTTGAAGAAAGAGAAGGGGCAAAGCGGGCGGTGCTGCGCCTTGCACTTGGGGGCATAAAGCATTTGCAGGCTGCAGTCCCCACAGAGGGGGATGTTTCGCTGAAGGTCATCGCCGACAGCCATGAATACAGATTTTATGTATGCGATGCAAAGGGGGAGCAGTACCTGGGTCACGGGCTCACAAAGTACATCTCCACCGAGGCGGATGGCGGCTTTACAGGCGTTATGACAGGGCTTTTCGCCGAAGGGGCGGGGGCAGCTGCCACGTTTACGGATTTTTCCATTAAGTATTGAACCGGAGAGATTAAGAAAGATAGATATGAAACATTTATTTCTGCCGCTCATACTTCTTGCCACGGTGCTGTCAAGCGGGTGCAGCGAGAAGATAAGCAATGCCATTGAGAACAACGAGAACCTGGGGATGAATGCCCCTGTGGTGGGGGGTACTCTTATTGACATCCCGGAGGAAGAGGAGATTGTAATAAACACCACCACTACCACCACCACAGCCGCTCCTGATGCAAAGGCCATGCTTATAGATGACACCATAGCATCCATGACCATAGAGGAGAAGATAGGTCAGCTCATCTTAGGCTGTGTTTCCTCAGACCCGGTGGGAGATATGGAGAAGTATCACCTTGGGGGATATGTGTTCTTTGCGGATTCCTTCAAGAACAGTTCTCCCGAGGACTTTGCAAGGCTTATAGCCCAGATCTCATCAAAGAACGATGTAACTCCCTTTTACTCTGCCGATGAGGAGGGGGGCGAGATCGTCCGTGTCAGCAAATATAAGCAGTTCAGGGACGAGCCCTTCTCATCCCCTCAGTCACTGTACCGCAGGGGCGGTGCGGATCTGCTCAAAAGCGACACCCAAGAAAAGGCAGAGCTGCTCACAAGCATAGGCATAAACCTCAATCTGGCACCTGTTGCGGATATATCCATAAGCGAAGACAGCTACATCTACTCCCGCACAATAGGTGAGGGGGCGGAGCTTACCTCCGAAGCAGTCTGTGCCATAGTGACCACTGCCGCCGACAACGGCCTTGCTACCTGCTTAAAGCATTTCCCGGGATACGGTGACAATGTGGACACACACAAGGGCACAGCTCACGACGACAGGGAGCTGTACGAGTTCTACAACCGGGATTTCAAGGTGTATTCCGATGCCATAGATGCCACGGGGGAAATGCAGCCCATGGTTATGGTGGGACACACCGTATACGACGGCATAGACCCGGACAATCCTGCCTCCCTTTCAAAAGCGGTGCATACTCAGCTGCGTGAAAAGGTGGGCTTTTCCGGAGTGTGTGTGACGGATGCCTTGAATATGGATGCCATATCCAAGATAGACAATGAAGGCTCGGTGTATGTTGCGGCATTCAAGGCGGGGAATGATATGCTCCTTGCTGCCGATATCCCCGCCGCCTATGATGATCTTTACGCAGCATGGGAAAACGGCGAGATCACCGAGGAGGAGATAGACACCTCCCTGCGCAGGATCATCACCATGAAGGTAATGTACGGTATAGTTAAGTGAGAGATAGCAGAAGCAAGTATGACGGTAAACCGTTGACCTATTCTCCTCTTTCCTGTGTAAATCACGGAAGCTGTTCTCTCTCGAATGCTGTCTGATTATAATATGAAAAGGAATAATTATGAATCTGCCAAACAAACTAACAGTACTCCGGGTAATACTCGTACCCTTTTTTCTCTTTTTCCTGCTCACTGATATAGTGCCGTTTTCAAAGCTGATAGCACTTATTATATTTGCACTTGCCTCAATAACAGATGCCCTTGACGGCCACATTGCCCGCAGCAGGAACCTTGTCACCACCTTCGGCAAATTTCTCGATCCCCTTGCGGATAAGGTGCTGGTCATCTCTGCACTGTGCGCCTTTATTGAACTTGGGATCTGCTCCTCGGTGCCCGTGATAATCATTATCGCAAGGGAATTTATGGTATCGGGGCTGAGGCTTGTGACTGCCGACAAGGGGATAGTAGTTCCCGCAAATATATGGGGTAAGCTGAAGACAGCCTTTACTATGGTGGCTGAGGTGTTTGTGCTGGTAGCGCTTGCATTCGGCCTTAACTGGAGCTGGATACCTCTTGTGGAAAGCATCCTTATCTGGATATCCGCAGGGCTTACGGTCATATCCGGGGGCACATACCTTATGGCATATAAGGATCACATATCCGCAGACAAATGATCGACACACATACCCACTATCTGGATGCGGCTTTCGACCCCGACAGGGAAACGGTGCTTGCCGGTGATACTATTATAATAGAGCAGGGGATAGATATCACATCTTCTATGAAAGCGGCGGCGCTTGCCCGAACGCATGAAAATGTATATGCCGCAGTGGGCATTCACCCTGTTAATGCAGAAAGGGAGCTGCCCCATGTGGGGGATATCAAGCGCCTCACGGCAGAAAAACGGGTGGTAGCCATAGGTGAGATAGGCCTTGACTACCGGTATGGCGGGCGGGATGTCCAGCGGGAGGTGTTCATCTCTCAGCTGAGGACAGCAAAGGAATACTCTCTGCCCGTCTGCATCCACTGTGTGAGAGCCTGGGGGGACATGATGTCAATACTCAGGGAGCACAGACCTGCCGGGGTTATGCACGGCTTTTCAGGCTCGGCGGAGATCCTGCATGAGGTGCTCGCCCTTGGTATGTACGTGGGGTTTAACGGTTCATCCACCAACCCCAGGAATAAAAAAGCCCTTGCTGCCATAAGGGACATACCCCTTGACAGGCTCCTGCTTGAAACGGACTGCCCCTACAGCGTGCCGAAGGGTGCGGCTGCGGCAAGGTGTGATTCGACCCTTATAGGGTTTACAGCTGAGTACATAGCGGAGCTAAAGGGCATTCCACCCCAAGTGGTAATGGACACAAGCGATGAGAACGCATATAAACTTTTTGATTTAAAGGAGAAAGGTCATGATTAGGTTTCATCTTCCGGAAGCACATAATTCAGTCAGCTTCTTCATAGGGCTGGTGGATATATATGCCCGCAGGAGAGAGTTGTTCAGAGATAATGTGGAGATAGCATCCTTCTTCGGGAGCAGGCAGCTTATCTGGAATGGGGGCAGAGCTATCCTGATACCGTATGATGCCAAAAGCTTCAAGAATTTTATCAAGCTGTACAATGAATACGGGATACCCTACCGCTTCACCTTTACCAACACCATGATAACAGAAGAGTATCTTGATGACTATGACTGCAACGATATACTTGACTTTGCGGACAACGGGCTGAATGAGGTGATCGTGTATTCTCCCATACTGGAAGAATACATCAGGAAAACTCATCCCGGCATGAAGATCACATCATCCACCTGCAAGTGCATAAGGGACATTGATGAGGTAAAGGCGGAGCTTGCAAAGCCCTATTCTCTTGTGGTGCTGGATTTCAACTTCAATAATGATTTTGAGAAGCTGGAGATGCTGACGCCGGAAGAGCGCAAGCGGTGCGAGATACTGTCGAACCCGGTATGCCGTCCGGGCTGCACAAGGAGACTGGAGCACTATAATTATATCAGCAAGGCGCAGCTCACCTATCCCGAATGGCTTGACTCCCAGCGGATGCTTCCGCCTGATAAGCGGGTCTCACCAAAGGAGCATTTTACGGAATGGGAATGTAAGGACCGCATCTTTGACCCCTTCGGAAAGAAGGAATATCCTCTCAGGGTGACGCCGGAACTTGTGTACGGAAAGTACGCTGAGATGGGGTTCGAGAATTTCAAGATAGAGGGGCGCATGGCAAATATCATGATGCTTGCCGAGCAGATAAGCAGGTACATGGCAAAGCCTGAGTGCATCGACGAGTTCAGGTATGAGGTCATGGTCAGGGCGTGCGATCCGGACAGATATAAATTAAATCTCATATAGGCATTAGCAAAAACAGATGTACATAAGTGCATCTGTTTTTCTTGTGGGATTCGTTATTAAGGGAAAAACATTTGTTTTATGTTTAGTTGAATTTACAGTTGCAAATCAAAGATATATCTGTTATAATATCAATGTGGGTGTTCCACGTGGAACATCCACATCGGAATGAATGCAAAATGTCAACTGGTTCTCGGAGGTCTGTATGTATATTATCGCTGTAGCTAATCAAAAGGGCGGGGTGGGGAAATCCACCACCACTGTAAATCTTGCGGCATCTCTCGGGATCAGGAACAAGAGGGTGCTTTGCGTGGATCTCGATCCCCAGGGCAACTGCACCAGCGGCTTCGGGATAAAAAAGAAGGGCATTTCCATCACCACCTATGATGTGATCATGGGGAGGGCTCAGATCGAAGAGGGCATCTATGACACAGGCTTTGCAAATGTATCCATTCTGTGCAGCACCCTTGCCCTTGCGGCGGCTGAGGTAGAGCTCACCTCCGGGGAGAACCGTGCCCAGAGACTGCGGGGGCAGCTGCTCACCGTGGCAGATGAATTTGACTACGTGCTTATAGACTGTCCGCCTTCCCTGTCGCTGCTGACGGTGAATGCCCTTGCAGCGGCTGACGGGGTGCTTATCCCTATGCAGTGTGAGTTCTTTGCGCTGGAGGGGCTGTCGCAGCTTGTGGAGTCCATACGTCGGGTGAAGAAGCATTACAACCCAGAGCTTGAGATCGAGGGCATTGCTTTTACAATGGCTGACAGCAGGCTCAACCTTACGGGGCAGGTGGTCAATGAGGTAAGATCTCATTTCCCCGATAAGCTGTTCAAATCGGTGATACCCAGGAATGTAAAGTTGTCCGAGGCGCCCAGCTTCGGTCAGCCTATAATATACTATGACCGCTTTTCAAAGGGTGCGGATGCATATGAGCGCCTTGCGGAGGAGCTGCTCCGCAGACACGGTGAGAAGAGGGTCAAGCCTGATAAGAAGCTGCTCAGAAAGGGGAATGCATAATGGCACTTGGCACTGGGATAGATGCACTGTTTGACGACAATTTTTCCGGAGATGAGAATGTACAGACTCTGAAAATGTCTGAAATAGAGCCCAACAAAAATCAGCCCCGCCGCACATTCAACGAAGAGGCTCTTAACGAACTGGCTGACTCCATCAGGGAGCACGGCCTTATCCAGCCTATCATTGTGCGTCCGGCGGCAAACGGGATGACCTATGAGATCGTTGCAGGAGAGCGCCGCTGGAAGGCGAGCCGCATTGCAGGCCTAACAGAGGTGCCTGTGATCATCAGGAATGTTGACGATGAGGAAATGAGCAAGATAGCCCTTATCGAGAACATCCAGCGTGAAAACCTCAATCCCATTGAGGAGGCGGCAGCCTACAAGGACCTGACGGATAAATACGGCATGACCCACGAGGAATTGTCCAAGACCATAGGCAAGTCCCGCTCCTATGTGTCCAATATGCTGCGCCTGCTGTCACTCCCCGAATATGTATCCGACAAGCTGTCCCGCAGGGAGCTGTCTGTGGGGCACGCAAAGGCATTGCTTGGTCTGGAGGATGCAGAGACTATTGAAAATGTCGCCCGCAAGGTGGTGTCTGATCATCTCAATGTGCGCCAGACGGAAAAAATGGTCAGCGAATCCATGGCAGAGGATGCCCCTGCAAGGCAGAAGAAGGTCTCCCTTACGTACCCTTATTATGTGGAGATGGAGGCAGCCCTCAAGGAAGCACTTGGCAGAGGGGTCAAGATAACAGGCAACGGCGAAAAGGGGAAGATAACCCTTGAATTCTACGATGACGACGACCTGCGCATAATTGCAGATGCCCTCATAGGCGGGGAAGAATAATGGTTAGCTTCGGGAATGAATGGGACGACATTATGGCAGGGGAGTTTGAGCTCCCCTATTATCTGAAGCTGCGGGAATTCCTTAAAACGGAATACTCCACCCGTGAGATATATCCCAATATGTACGACATATTCAACGCCATGAAGCACACATCCTATTCTGCTGTAAAGGCAGTCATCATCGGGCAGGATCCGTATCACGAGCCGGGTCAGGCACACGGCCTGTGCTTTTCGGTGAAAAGGGGCTGTGCCATACCCCCGTCCCTCCAGAACATATACAAGGAATTATACAGTGACCTGGGAATACCCCCTGCGCCTCACGGGGAGCTTACGGCCTGGGCGGACAATGGTGTGCTGCTTCTGAACACGGTGCTAACTGTGCGCAGAGGTGCCGCCAATTCCCACAAGGGCATGGGATGGGAGATATTCACGGATCATGTGATAGAAAAGCTGAACAGCCGCAGCACCCCCATGGTATTCCTGCTGTGGGGCGGCAATGCGAGAGCCAAGAGAGGGCTTATCACCAATCCTGCCCATCTTGTGCTGACAGCCGCCCATCCCTCACCTCTTTCGGCGTATAATGGCTTTTTCGGCTGCCGCCATTTTTCAGCCTGCAATGATTTCCTTGTCCGCAACGGGATAGCCCCTGTTGACTGGAGAATTTCCTGAGGTACAGAGGTGAGATATGATCACAACTAATATGGCTGTGGTGGTAGAGGGGAAATACGACAAGATACATCTGTCCCGCATCGTTGATGCCCCCATAATATGCACCGACGGCTTCGGGATCTACGCAAATGATGAAACAGTAAGGCTCATCCGCCACTATGCCGCATCCACAGGGATAATAATCCTGACGGACAGCGACTCTGCCGGCTTTCAGATACGCTCCTATATAAAAAGCATATGCGGCGACCTGAAAGGGCGGATAGTGAATGTGTACATCCCGGATGTATACGGCAAGGAAAGACGGAAAAACGCCCCCTCCAAGGAGGGGAAGCTGGGTGTGGAGGGCATATCCGAGGAAATGCTCATCAAAGCCTTTGAGGCGGCGGATATTGAAGGTGTCCGCTCCCGCACCATAGATAAAATGCTTATGTATGAATTAGGTCTGTCAGGGCGGACGGATTCAGCCGCCCTGCGCAGAAGAGTGCTTGCAAGCTATGACCTGCCCGGTCACTTGTCAGCAAATGCCATGGCAGATGCCCTTAACTGTGTCACCGATGCACAGGGGCTTGCCGCAAGAGTAGAGGAAATACAGTCATCCGGCAATTGATGTCGGATACTATAAATGAAAGGAGATCAATATGTCTCAGTCCATCAACACTAAATGCGTACAGGCGGGGTACACCCCCGGAAACGGGGAGCCCCGCCAGATACCCATAATCCAGTCCACTACTTTCAAGTATGACACCAGTGAGGATATGGGAAAGCTCTTTGACCTTGAAGCATCGGGCTACTTCTATTCCAGACTGCAAAACCCCACCTGTGACTATGTGGCCGCAAAGATAGCAGCTCTTGAGGGGGGCACTGCGGGTATGCTCACATCCTCCGGACAGGCAGCAAACTTCTTTGCCCTGTTCAATATCTGTGAGGCAGGCAGTCATATCGTATCTTCGTCATCCATCTACGGGGGCACATTCAATCTCATAAGCGTCACCATGAAGAAGATGGGGATAGATGTTACCTTCGTATCTCCCGACTGCACCGAGGAGGAGCTTAACAGCGCATTCCGTGACAATACCCGTGCGGTATTCGGCGAGACTATCGCAAACCCTGCCCTTACTGTCCTTGATATCGAGAAGTTTGCCAAGGCAGCCCATGCCCACGGCGTTCCCCTTATCATAGACAACACCTTCCCCACACCTGTAAACTGCCGTCCCATTGAGTGGGGCGCTGACATCGTAACTCATTCTACCACCAAGTACATGGACGGACACGGCGCAGCAGTGGGCGGCGCAATAGTTGATTCCGGCAAGTTCGACTGGATGGCTCACAAGGACAAATTCCCCGGACTCACCACTCCCGACGACAGCTATCACGGCATCACCTATGCAGAAAAGTTCGGCAAGGAGGGGGCATTCATCACCAAGGCTACTGCCCAGCTCATGCGTGACCTTGGCACAGTGCAGTCACCTCAGAGTGCATTTTACCTCAACTTAGGCCTTGAATCCCTCCATGTGCGTATGCCCCGCCATGTAGAAAACGGACAGGCTGTTGCAGAATTTCTGGCGGCTCATCCTGCGGTTGCAAAGGTTAATTACAGCGGCCTTCCCGGGGACAAGTACTATGAGATCGCAAAGAAGTATCTCCCCAACGGCGGCTGCGGCGTAGTTTCCTTTGAACTCAAGGGCGGCAGAAATGCGGCAATGTCCTTTATGAAGAAACTGAAGCTCTGCGCTATTGAGACCCATGTTGCAGATGCCCGCACCTGCTGCCTCAATCCTGCCACCTCCACTCATCGTCAGATGACCGATGAACAGCTTGAAGCTGCCGGTATACCCGCAGGTCTTGTCCGTATGTCCTGCGGACTTGAGGACAAGGCTGACCTTATCGCAGATCTGGCACAGGCACTTGAAGACTGATCCCTTTTTTAGAAGGATGCCCTCCTCTTTCGGGGAGGGCATTGTCATAGGAGTATGTAATGCATTCTGAATTCTGGTACAAAAGGACAGACATCCCCCCTGCCGAAAAGCTCCGCATAAAGGAAATGGTAAAGGGTGAGGAAGCAGGCATGATCGAATTCTCCGGAGTGAGGACAATTCTGTTTCGGGTAAGCGGAGATGTATTCTGGGCGGTATTTGCACTGAACAGACAGTATCTCTACCATGGAGAATTTACCGCCCCGGCTGAGGACAATGACTACGACGTATCAGACAATTATCTCACGGCAGACGGACTGGCAGGCTTTTCCATAACAAAGACAGGCTGGCTCACATCCCTTTTCTCCAATTATATGGAAAAGGGCTTTGGGGCGGCAGTAAAGCCCTATATCACTAATGCCCGCAGGCTGGTGTGCATTGTAGGTGAGAACAGCCCCGCAGCACTTGTTTCCTTCTATGAGCGGGTATACGGCTTCAGAAAATGTGCAGCCACGGTGGACGACACGGAGATAATGCAGAAATACTACGGGGATGAATATATAGATGCCTTTACAGCCCACAACGGAAAACCGTATCATGTATTTATGATACGGTCTGACTGTTATAAATATGAGGATATAAAAATTTTCGGCGATTACTTTGAGGCCGAAGGATTTGTGGAGAATATCATGGTATAAAAAGATCCGCCTTAAATTGAACCGATCCAGTAAAACGTACAATGACAAAAAGAGCCTCCTATGGTATAATAGAAACCATAGGAGGTTTTGTTATGGCAAGAAGTTACAGACACATACAGGAGTATGAAAAAGAGATCTTAAAATTGAAAGAACAAGGATTAACCCTTCGAGAGATAGGAGAACGTTTAGGATTCACATATAAACAACTACATAATTTTATTACAAGGCATAATGCTAATCAAAGAAAAATAGCATCAGGAATAGTAATCAAACCGAAAGGCAGACCGCAAAAAGGCGGGACTGAATTACCGTCCTCAATACAGCAATTGAGCAAAGTAGCGCAATTGCAATATGAAATGGCACGTAAAGATGCTAAGATCAAGGCTCTTGAAATGGAAAACGAGCTAATGCGGGATTTTCTCTCGCTTACAGAAAGGAAGTGAGACCGGAGGTCAAGTATCGTGTCATATATCGACACAAAGACAAATACAGCATCAGTGAGATGTGCAGATTTTTTGAAGTATCTCGCAGCGGCTATTACGGTTTTGTTCGCCGTATGGACAAGCCTGCAAAGGATCTGGAACTGTCTGAACTAATTCGTGAATGTCAGGCTGAAACTAAGCAGACATACGGCTATCGTCGTGTTGCGATATGGCTGGAACGCAAAGGTGTTCATCACGATCCCAAGACCATACTGCGTGTTATGAACAAATACAGCCTTCTTTCGGTTGTCAGACGAAGAAGATACTGTAATTACAGTCAGGCTTTGCACAGATATGATAATCTGCTCAATCGTGATTTTCACGCTGACAGACCTAATCAGAAATGGGTGACTGATATTTCCTACATAAAGACCGCACAGGGATTTCTGTATCTCTCGGTGATCCGTGACCTTTATGACCGTAGTATTGTTGCATACAAGACATCGACTGTTCAGAATATAAACCTTGTTCTGAATACGATAAAAGCTGCCAAGAGAAAGGAAAAGGTCACCGGGGAGTTGCAGCTCCACAGTGACCAAGGGTTTCAATACACTTCACAACCGTATTTTAACCTAACTAAATCATACAACATTACGCCATCAATGTCAAGACGTGGGAACCCATACGATAATGCCTTGGCTGAGAACTTTTTCTCTATCCTCAAAACAGAGTGCATTTACAGA